>RGQW01000156.1 GCA_010029945.1 Actinomycetota bacterium
ATTGATGCAACGCCTTGCCACCACGATACGTCGCGTATTGCCTGGGCGAAGCTGCTGGCACGGGTGGGTGAGGAGTTTCCGCTGACGTGTCCCAGGTGCGGCGGTGATATCCGGTTGATTGGCTTCATCACCGACCCGGGGCCGATTCGGAAAATCCTAGCGCATCTGGACGAGCCGCTGGATCCACCGCACGTATCACCATCCCGGGGCCGCCGGTCGACTGGGGTGAGCTTGCGCAGTCCGATGGTGATGGGGAAACTCGAGCAACCATCACCGGATGACCTGCCCATGATCGACATTCATCACCGCTGAGAGCCGGTGCCATTCCTTCGCGACGCTCGATCGCGCAGCCGCATTGAAGGCGATTCGGAAGCGGTCTGCGCCGATCGCAGAATTCTCCGCGTGAGCCGACTCTTTCTCACCTTCACCTTCTTCTGCCGTTCACGAGGCGGGTGAGTCCGAGACTTGCACTCAAAAGGGAGCAGAAGCCAACTGTTCGGCTATTTCTGGCAGGTGCGACGCTTGCGAAAGTGCCGTTGACCGTCCTATCCTTTGATCGAATGGCCCCATGCCCCTTCTCGTGGATACCACGGGCCTTTGGCCCCGCCCAGCAGCAGAGCTCACAGTGAAACCCGCCCTCACGCTCCTCGCCGCTCTCGTGCTCACTTCGACCACCGCGCTCCAGGCCGATGATCGGGTCGTCTTCTGGGCCCACATGATGCCCATGATTCCGAACGGCAACATCCACGCCCACTTTGAAGGAAACAGCGAGGCCTGGCCCTTCAGTTCCCAGTCCACCTCCACGCTGGAGGAGTACAAGGAGCATGTCCGGATGGCCCTCGACAGCGGTCTGGATGGCTTCCAGATGCTGGGTTTTACCTGGCCCGAAATGTTCGAGGCCGCCAGGTTGATCCGGGAGGAAACCGGCCAGATGTTTTATGTGGCGCCGCAGTGGGACGGCTTCGGCGATGACCCTGCCAAAGCGGTCGACACCGTTGCGACGTTCACGGAGAGGTTCAAAGGAAACCCACACGTCTTCCTCCACGACGGACGTCCCGTTCATTTCACCTACTACTCCGGCACGTGGGAACGGAATGCCGATGCGGTCCGCGCTTTCAACGAAGGCCTGAAGGCCCGCCAGGTCGACACCCTGCTCGCTCCCACCATCACCGAGGCCACGATCCTCGATCTCCCGGTGCTGGGTCGGAAAGTCTGGTCGAAGCCCTTCGAGCCCGGTCCGCTCCGGTGGCTCAAGATGGGATGGGAGGCCGCCACCACCTTCGAGATGGACGCCCGCCCGCCGGTCGCCAAGGCCATTGACCAGCGGCTCCGCAAAGACGCGCCCGGCTTTTACTTTGTGCCCTCCCTCGGCGCCGGCTATGACAGTTCGAGCCGTCCGTCCCAGGCCATCCGAGTTCCCTACAACGGATTGCGCACCGTGCTCGACTCCTTCGACACCTGGACGAAGCTCGGTTACCGGCAGATCGGCTTCGTCACGTGGAACGACTGCAACGAAACCCAGCTCGTCCCCTCGAGCCGCAACGTCTGGGGCTACAACACGATCATCAAATACATCCGCGAACACACCGCCACCCGCAAAAGCCCGTTCGCCACGCCGCAGGCCATCGTCGCCTATCCCGTCGAATGCATCTTCGGCGACCGCCTGAACTTCCAGATCCTCGGCCTGCCCGCCACCGGCGATGGCCTCGCCCTTCACGTGAAGGTGGTGCTCACTCCCGTCGGCGGCGGCGAACCCATCCTCCTCGAAAGCGAAACCTCCGCCTGCCCGGCCGACGGCCGGATCTTCACCGAAATGAACTGGGAGAGCGGAAGTGCACTGGGGAAGTTCGATGCCGTCCAGCCCAGGGTCACGGTTTCGGTCAGATCTGCGGACACGGAAGCATGGAGGCTGCTTCATGACGACCTGCTGCTCCCGCCGGTGCGACTCAGCGCGAATCTCGTGCGGTTCCCGAATGGCTACGCGATCAACCTCTCCAAGGTTTCCCCCGACGGTTCACTGGGCCTTGCCGTTTCCTCCGATCCCATCGCCCGCGTGACCGTGGATGCCAAAGCTGGCGCGGCGATCCGCAGGCTGCATCTGCAGGATGGCACCCGCAGCCTCGGCGTCTTCCGCGATGCCGAAAGGCCTTCGCCCGAGCTCCTGCGCAACCTCTTCATTCGCCTGCAAAGCTCGGCCGCCATCCCGCTCGAGCTGACCGTTTCCGGAGGCCGAGTCATCGACCTCTACACGACGGCACATTGCCCTCACATTGGCGTCATGGAGGCCGGCCCCGCTCCGGTCCGCTTCTCATCCTTTGCGCCCCACAGCGCCTCGTATGGCGGCAAAGGCAACCGGCTGATCCGCATCGACGCCCCCCGCGATGCCGTCATCCGCCTCATCCCCGCCGGAAATGCGGATTCAGCCATCGAAACCGCGCTCGACGGTCTCCGCTCCGGCCGCCTCACGCGGACGATCCAACACGAGGGCCGGCCGGTCGTCCTGTCGCTCATCCTCTGCCATGATGGCACCGATCCGAACATTGATTTCCCGCTTCCAGCGACCGGCGTGTTCACCCGTGATGTCCCCCTCTTCCCCGAGCCTGAGGGCCTCCGCGTCGTCTCCGCAGCCGCGCTGCTCGAATCTGGACAAGTGGTTTACTCACCCGCCGTCGTCGTCGAATCGGCTGTGGGAAAAAATTCTGCTTCGCTCGACTGGATCGAAACCCACGGCTCGTTCGACGACTTCGTCTCCAGCGGCAGCATGTGGTCCGTAAATGCCTTCACCGCCGACCAGGTGAAGAAAACCCAACTGCCCCGCAACCGCCTGCCATACTTCCACCTCGGATTCGAGGAGGGCGCGGGCGTCCGGCTCAACGATTACGGCATCGAGCACCAGTCCGGCCGCGCATGGATCGGCGATGGTCCGCGCGTGCACCGCGCCGGTTATGCGGCAGACGGTTTTGAGTGGCTCCGCGATGGCGGGCACCGCGGCGGAGCCGTTCGGTTGTCGGCAAAAACCAGCATCCAATTCCGCTCCAAGTCCGCTCCGCTCGGCCCCCGAACCCTCAGCGTCTGGGTGAAAATGGGAAAGCCCGCCGAAGCGGCTTCAGGCTGGAAATCCCTCCGTGCGGACCCGTTCCTTCTCGAGCTTCGTCAAGACAGCGGCATCCGCTTCGCATTCGAACTCGCCGGAAACAAAGCCGAGCTTCTCGGCCAGGCCCCGCTCCACGAAGGCTGGAACCAATTTGTCTTCGTGTACGACCTCGCGGCCATCTCGCTGTGGCACGATGGGAAGCTCATTTGCACCCGGGACGATGTGCCTCCCGCCTACCAGCGCACCCATGTGGCCAACGACATCGCCTTCCGCCAGCCGGACGCCCAAGGGCTCAGATTCACGGGAGAAATCGACGAGGTCGAGGTCATCGGTGCGGCCCTCGGTGAGGCTGACATCAACAAACTCTTCGAAGGCATCCCCTGGATCAAAAAGACGGCTCTCCCGTAAAGTGCTTCTTCCACTCGGAGAAAACCCGCTTTTTCCGGTGATGCCAAGGTAGACAAAAGATAGCCCGGCTAATGACACTTCCGCAAGCATCGCCCGACTGATGAGCGGCTCGTGAGTCGCGTGCTCCTGTCTCCCGGGTGAGCACCAGGCCTTTCCCTGTCCGCCTGCCTTCCCCCTCTGGAGTGGCGTTTTTCTCGTGTTGAGGAGGCGGTCTGCGCCGATGGCAGGAATCTCCGCATGGTCCCGCTCTTTCTCACCTTTTTCTGCCATTCCCGAG
>RGQW01000157.1 GCA_010029945.1 Actinomycetota bacterium
ACGACCCTAGGGTGATCCACGCTTCGGCAAACTCCCGTTCCGCACCGAACTTGTCTTTCTCGCACGGCAGATCGATGCGATCGTGCTTCTCGCGGACGGTGCCGATCGGATCCTCACCGTTTGCCACCTTCTTCATGTTCTCTTTGAACATTTTGCGAAGCATGGCCACCCCTGCATCTGATCGTCCGAGGTGCTCTTGCGTGCGGTCGGTAACGGGGCCCTGCGATACCCACGCCATGACGTCTTGGCCTTCGATGTAGTCCGTGATGTGCCGACCTTGTTCATCTCTCCACAAGTATTCGTAGAAAACCGGACGAGCCTGATCGGCTGGTTCCGCGCCCTGAGGTGCGTGGTTGGAGTAGAACAACTTCCACGTCGTCGTGTCGTCGATCGGCACGCGGATCTGCATTTGATCGATGCCCGCTCCCCCGACACGCATGAAGTACGGGAAGACGAGGGGGTGACCGATTTTCCAGTCGTCGTTCTCTTCGGTCGAACCCTCCAGGACTCGACGTTTGAGGATTCCCCATTCCATCTCGTCGAAGCCGGTCTTGATGTGCTTCTTTTGGAAGGACTTCGGCGCTTCGAAACCTTGAGTCTGACCCAAGAACTCGAAGTACTGTCCGTGAAGCCACTCGACGTGGTGCGGATCGACGGAGTTCTCCATGATCTGCAGCCAATTGCACGGCAACGTCGCGTAGCCGCAATCCTTCACTCCATCCATGACGAAGACGTCGAAGCGTGGGAGCTCGGGTGCGGGATCGGGACCGACGTACACCCACACCATGCCGCCCATAACTTCGGCTTTTCCTGCCTTCTGCCGGACACGATCGCGAAAGTTCTGATTGTCGGCTTCAGCCGGCTGTTCGAGGCACGTGCCGTCGAAGTCCCATTTCCAGCCGTGATACCCACAGCGAATGCCGTCTTCGTGCACCACTCCGTAAGTCAAGGAAGCGCGTCGATGCGGACAGGCCTCGGCAACGATTCCATACCGTCCACTCTTCGGGGTCTTGAACAGAGTCCAGTTTTCTCCGAGAAGGCGCACGGACTTGGTGAATACGTCGTCGAAGTCCTGCTCGAAGGCGATCGGGTACCAGTAGCGGCGCAGCAACTCACCCATCGGTGTGCCTGGCCCTACCTGAGTCAACTCTTCGTTTTGTTCGACTGTCAGCATGACTCTTCCTCTATCTCACGTGTTCGTGTTGTTCCTCAGTGTGAACCGACTCGACCTGCTCGGCAACAGGATACTCCCGCCGAGCGGAACTTGTGGTTGGGCGGCGATCGGTAACCGCCCAACCACAAGAACGATTCCTAATCGAGAACCGTCACTGTCCCATTCGTTCCATCCACCCGGATTCGCTGACCGGTGGACAGATTGGTGGTGGCGAAGCCCGTTCCGGTGACGGCCGGGACGCCGTACTCACGACACACGATCGCCGCGTGGCTCATCATGCCGCCGGTATCGGTAACGGTCGCCTGGATCTTGCCGAAGATCGGCGCCCAGCTAGGTGCCGTCAACGGAGCGACCAGGATCTCTCCGTCTTGCAACTCACCGATTTGGTCCGCGGAGAAGATGACCCTCGCGACTCCTTCGACGATGCCTGGGGACGCCGCCATGCCACGCAGTTCGCCTTCCTTCGCGTCGCCGCCACCGAGCCATGCGCTCACGCTGTCCGAGGTAATGCCCCAGAGCATGACGGTGAACGGCTCGGTGATGACCTCCGGTGGGACGCCGAGCGCCGGGCTGGGCTTCGCCTTGCTCAGCGCATCGCATATTCCCTTGCGGCGTTCGATAATCGGCGGCCAGTACGACGGGCCAGCCGGTGCCTCCGGTGTCGCCCACGAGTTGTAGTAGTCCCACAACGCTTCTTCGACTTCGGTGCGCTTGAGATAGAAGATGTCGTCGGCGTCGGACCAGAAGCCTTCCTTGACCAACGTCTCGCCCAACTGCCGCATCTTGCGCCAGATCACCGAGTGGCTCCAGTGCTCGACGTAGAAGTTGTGGTTCTCCACATACGGGAAGACCACGCGGGCGAGCCCGAGTTTGCCTTCGAACTCTCCCTTCTCTTCATCGCTGCCAAGAAGTGCGGTGTATTCCGCCACGACCCGGTCGCGCTCAGCGCGGATGGCGTCGACGGGACGATTCAAGTCTTCGCCCGACTGCACTTTGTCGATGTAGTTCCGGATGAACTCGAAGGGCACCTCGAGGTTCTCGATCCAAATCTTGTCGTGATGGTAGAAACCCGAGCCTGTCGAGAAGTTGAACCACGGCTCGGCTGACTCCTCGAAGCTGGCAATCCACGCTTGACCCTCCGAAGAGCCCTTGAGCACCTCGCAGGTTGCCTCGACATCACCGGCAGAGAATGCGTCCGCAACGCCGGAGTCCACAGCCTTGCGCGCGAGACGCTTCAACTCGTCATCCGGCCGGAAGAGATCGACCTCAACACCTGCAACCATCTTGGCGATCGCCTGGTCGGGGATATCCGGGAAGACCGTCTTGCAGAACATGAAGAAGTCGAGGTACGCCGCGTACCCGAGATTCAGGAACTCGAAGTGGTAGTTCCATAACTTCAGTCCCAGGCTCACGATCCGGTGGTAGTTGTCTTGGAGTGCATAGCCCGAACCGAGCCCGGCACCGGACTTCACAACTTCATCCGCATCCTCGATCTCTGGCAGCGGATTGAACTCGAGCGACTCCAGCTCGCCCACGAGATCACGGATCTTGGTCATCCAGTTGTCGTACAGGTCGTTCCAATTCATGAAGTAATGGCCGGCACGATCGGTGAAGTTCGCAACTCTCTCTTCGATCGTCGATTCATCTGCCGGCACCGGCGACAAGTACCCGTAACCGTTGAGGATCCTGAACGCGATGCCATTGGCTGGTGGCACCTGCAGGTGGCGGGTGTTGTATTGCGATAGTGACGCGATCGCGAACTCGAAGAATGTCGCGTCCCAGGGGGTTAGAACGTTCGGCCAATGGACGCCGTCTTGAAACCAGAACATCGAATCTTCGAAGTCGCGTCGCGACTCCGAGAACATCGATGAGTACACATACATTTCTTGCCAACCTTCGGCGCCTTCGGGAGTAGCTATCTCGAAGGGACTAGGAAACCGATCCGGCATGAGCTGTCCTTTCCTTGTTCTCTATCCAGAGCACCGCTAGCGCTTCTGGGTGTGTAGCGGATTCATCAGAGTCGAGACGATGCTCGCCATGAAGTCTCCGTTCGATCCCCCCGAGGCAGAGTCACTCTGCTTCTTGCTCCACACGGTTTCCGGACGTGACTGGAGCAACACAACGTTCTCTCCCTCGTGCAGTGTCGTGGTCTGTGAGACGGAACTCATGGGTTTTGTTCGAGATTTCTCGCCTTCCTATCTCGAACATCACTTTGTCAATCAAGAAGTTGTCAGGGGTCACTTCTCCTGAGACGACCCCTTCACCGAAGCCCCAGGCAGAGTCGATGCAAATCTGTGAACGATCGCCATTCGAGGGGTTCAAGGTGAAAGCCACACCGGCGGAGACAGGGCGCACCATCTTCTGGACGACCACGCTCATCTCGACGGTGTGATGTTCGTATCCCATCTCCACTCGGTAGCAGGTAGCCCGGTCGGTGAACAGGCTCGCCCAGCAGCGCCTCACAGCTTCAACGACGTCGTCGGCTCCTCGGACCCATAGATACGTGTCGTGCTCTCCGGCAAACGATGCATCGGGTGAGTCCTCGCTCGTTGCCGAGGAACGCACCGCCACCGGCA
>RGQW01000158.1 GCA_010029945.1 Actinomycetota bacterium
GCCATGCGGTCATCGCTGCGGCCGCCGGTGCGCTTATCGGCTTCTACGACGGACTGCTGGGGCCAGGAACCGGGTCCTTCTTGCTGATCGTGCTCGTCGGCCTGCTGGGCTACTCGTTCCTGTCGGCTTCGGTGACCGCCAAGATCGTCAATCTCGGGACCAACGTCGCCGCCATCATCGTCTTCGGCCTCGGAGGCTACATCTGGTGGCAGGTGGCCCTGGTGATGGCGGTGTTCAACGTGGTGGGTGCGGTGATCGGCGCTCGCATGGCGCTACGCCGGGGGAGCGGCTTCGTTCGGGTGGTGTTCTTGGTGATCGTTGCCGTATTGATCGTGCGCTTGATCGTCGGCTGGTGAGCCGGGCGGTCGCGGTGACGCGCTAACGCGAAACTGCGTTGATGTTTTCGTAGGTTCGTGCGTTACGTCGGGAAGGCCTGACTGGCGGCGCCCCACCGCACGGCATCGCGGGCCGAGGCCTGCGCCCAGGCGATCGCGGTCGCGCGATCGGCTCCCTCGGTTACCGACGCGACATCGGCGTAGACGCCGACGAGCGCGTTACTGAGCGCTGCAAGTGCCGAGCGCGCGGTCTTCGGATCCGTGATCGGTGACTCGGGTGTGAACCCCGGCGGCGTGGCAGGCACCTCGGCTGGATCCACCAGCGCGGCGTTGGCCTGCAGGCGCGCGCGATGTTCGGCGAGTTGATTGGTGGCTCTGCGTCGTCCGGCTCCGCGAAGAAAGGCACCGGCGAGCCCCACGGCGAAGACGTAGTTCTGTTCAGTTTGGATCGCGCGCGCAATGGCGGCGATGGCGTCGGGTTGGGTGTAGGTCACGACCGGCTCACCCCCGAGCGAATGTCTCGAAGCTCGGGCACGTGCGAAGACTCCGACGCTGCGATGAACGTGAACGCGCGCACCTGCTCGGCGGATTCGGATTGTTCGGCGGTGTCTGCGCGCTGCTCGGCAGCCCGGCGTTCACGAGATATCAGGTTGGTGATCGCCTCGCGGGCGTCAGCGGCTTTCGGCGGTATGGGTTCGAGGGCGGTGAAGTCGGCCTCGGTGGCACCGAGCTCACGTGCGTGCGCCCGGTGCTGATCTGCAATGCCGGCGAGGCTGCCGCGCAGTTCGGGGTAGATGGCGAGGGTTCCCTCGTAGGCGCCGATGAGTGCGAGCTCGTCGAGGAGGGCCTCGCTCTTTTCCACCGTCGGAGACGGCGCTACATCAACGGCCTCCGGTGGAGGTTCGTCGCTCCCGCACGCGGCGAGAGCCACGGCGGCAGCGCCGAGCACCGGAGCGGCGATCGCGCCCTGCAACAGCCGCCGCCGCGCAAGCAGTCTCGCGCTGCTTGGGCCGCCGGGAATCTCCACCGCGCAAGGATCCCACGGCGTTGCCCGGACGGATACACTCCTAGTCACAATCGCATCAACAACAGGATCGTGCCCGAGGGACGGAGGGGCCATGGCTGTGTCCGTCGACACCGTGCGGAACATTGCCGCGCCGATCGTCTCTGCCGCGAAACTCGACCTCGAAGACATCACCGTTGATCGTGTTGGTCGTCGAGACAAAGTGTGTGTGATCGTCGATGCCGATGGTGGTGTCGACCTGGACGTGATCGCGAAGGTCTCCGGAGACATCTCCACCGCGCTGGATGGTGAACCTCAGATCGAGGATGCACCGTTCGTCCTGGAAGTCACCAGTCCGGGAGTCGACCGCCCGCTGACCGAGGCACGGCACTGGCGTCGCGCCCACGACCGCCTCGTGGTTGTCGACATGACCGATGGCCGCACCGTCAAGGGCCGCGTGGTCTCCAGTGACGATCGATCGGCGACCGTCGCGGTGTCGGGTGAGATGCAACAGATCCCTTATGACGATGTGTCCAAAGCCGTGGTGGAAGTCGAGTTCGATCGCAAGAAGGACACCTGATGGATATCGACGTCACAGCATTGAAGAGCCTGGTCCGGGAGAAGAACCTCTCGCTGGACCTGGTGGTGGAGACCATCGAAGCGGCGCTGCTGGTTGCCTACCAGCGAACGGACGGTTCGGCTGAGAACGCTCGCGTCCAACTCGACCGTAAGACCGGCCACGTGACCGTGTGGGCCGGCGAGGTCAACGACGAGGGTGAGGTGATCGGAGAATTCGACGACACCCCCGAAGGCTTCGGGCGCATCGCGGCCGCGACCGCTCGGCAAGTGCTGCTGTCGCGACTACGCGAGGCCGAGGGTGACGCGACGATGATCGAGTTCAGCGGCAAAGAAGGCGACCTGGTTTCCGGGGTTATTCAGCAATCGACCAACCCGCGGATGATCCGGGTGGATCTGGGGAAGATCGAAGCGAACCTGCCACCGGAGGAACAAGCCCCCGGGGAGACCTACGAGCACGGTGCGCGCATCAAGGCATTGGTGACGGGTGTGCGGCGCGGCTTCAAAGGACCGATCATCACGTTGTCCCGAACACACCCGAACCTGGTGCGGGCGCTGTTCGCACTCGAGGTGCCCGAGATCGCGGACGGAACCGTCGAGATCACCGCCATCGCTCGGGAGGCGGGGCACCGCAGCAAAATCGCCGTCCGATCCAACGCCCCGGACGTCAACGGCAAGGGATCGTGCATCGGGCCGCAGGGACAACGCGTGCGACACGTCATGAGCGAGTTGAGTGGGGAGAAGATCGACATCGTCGATCACAGCGACGACCCCGCCGAGATGATCGCCCACGCGCTCTCGCCCGCGCGGGTCACCTCGGTCGAGATCGTGGACGCCAACGCCAAGGCGGCGCGGGTTCTCGTCCCGGACTATCAACTCTCCCTAGCAATCGGGCGCGAAGGGCAAAACGCGCGCCTGGCGGCGCGACTGACCGGATGGCGGATCGACATTCGCCCCGACGGTGGCCCCGGAGCGGATCCGGCCGGGGACCCGGCCGGGGTTCCGTCCGGGGACCGAGAAGATCCGGCTGCGGCCTCCGGAGGCGAATAGACGTGGCGGGTTCGCCGCCAGAACCGACCCGGCAGTGCATCGGGTGCCGAAGCCGAGCACCCCGGTCCTCCCTAGTCCGGCTGGTGGCCGATGCGGGCGCCCCCGGGGGCTGCCGCGTGGATTCTGAGCGAAATCAGCCCGGGCGTGGGGCACACATCCACCCCCGGGAGGAGTGCGTCGACGAGGCGACGAAGCGTCGGGCGCTCCCGCGTGCCCTACGGGCCCTTCCCGGCTCGAGTGTCGACATCTCGAAGGTGCGTGCCGAGATCCTCGGGACGAGGCTGTAGATTCCTCCTCTGACAGCACCGTTGACGACGTCCACGAAGGAGTGGCTCGGAGATGAACACCCAATGAGCACGCGAGCATGAAGATGCAGCGTTCGATCTAGTCGTCCGGGTCACACCCGGACCAAGACAGGAGAATCGTGTCCAAGGTTCGGGTCTATGAGCTCGCTCGAGAGCTCGGAGTCGAGAGCAAGGAAGTCCTTGCGAAACTGCAGGAGATGGGCGAATTCGTCCGCTCCGCCTCATCCACCATCGAGCCGCCGGTTGCCCGGCGCCTTATCGATGCGATGCCTGCTGCCCCGGAGGGCGCGGCAGCCAAGAAGACCACCAAGAAGGCAGCGAAGAAGACCACCAAGAAGACGACTGCCGCAGCGTCGAAAGACACGGCAACAGACGCGCCTGAACCGTCGGCCGCCACCGACGCTGCCGCCGAGGCACCGTCT
>RGQW01000159.1 GCA_010029945.1 Actinomycetota bacterium
CGCGCAACAGGCGGCATCGGTTCTGCCGGACTCCTCGGTTGTTGCCGCCTTCCATCACATCTCCGCGGTCCTGTTGCTCGACGACAGCGTCAGCTCGATCGAAACGGACGTCCTTGTTCTCGGCGACGACCGCGACGCCACTGACGCCGTACAGGCCCTTGCAGGTCGGATCGCCGGCATACGCGGCATCTACGGTGGGCGTCTGCGCAACGCCGGTCAGGTCGAGGCGTTCACCGCGAACCTGATTTCGATGAATCGCCGCTACAAGGTGCACGCAGGAGTCAGAGTCACCGACGTCTAGACGGTTTGTGGTCAGCCGAACTTCGGCGACCAGGTGTGCGCCGATGCTTAGTTGTACGTGTGTTCCTCAGCCGGGTAGCTGCGCGTCTCAACGTCGTTAACCCACGCGGATACGGCGCCCGCCATGACCTCTCGCAGGTTTGCGTAGCGGCGAACGAAACGCGGCGCAGGATCCGGGGTGAGACCGAGGAGGTCCTGCCACACGATCACCTGCGCATCCGTGGCCGCCCCGGCCCCGATACCAATGGTGGGAATACTCAAAACCTCGGTTACCGAAGCGGCGAGGTCCACCGGGACCACTTCGAGAACAACCGCCGCCGCACCGGCCGACTCCAATGCCTTCGCGTCTTGGAGCAGCCGTTGTCCGCTCTCTCCGCGACCTTGCACCCGGTAACCCCCGAGGAGGTTCACCGACTGGGGGGTGAGTCCGAGGTGACCGATGACCGGAACCCCCGCCTGAGCGAGTGCTTCGATCTGGGGCAGAACACTGTGGCCGCCCTCCAACTTCACCGCGTGTGCGCCAGCCTCCTTCATGAAACGAGATGAGGTAGCCAGGGCTTGCGCCGGGCCCTCTTGGTAGGAACCGAACGGTAGATCGGCGACGACGAGAGCCTGCTCGGTGCCGCGAACCACGGCGGACACCAACGGGAGCATCTCGTCAACGGTGATCGGAATGGTCGAGTCGTGGCCGTGAACCACCATCGCGGCTGAGTCACCGACCAACAGCGCAGGGACACCAGCCTGCTCGATGACACCCGCGGTGAGCGCGTCGTACGCGGTAACCATGGTCCAGGGTTGACCCTCATCGGTGCGCACCTGGAGGTCGCGCATCGTCACGCGCCGAATCGAAGAATGACGAGACATGGTGAAACTCCCATCTCGAGGCTCCCGTGTGAAGTCCCCGGACGAGAAAAGCATGCCACGTATCGACGATCTGGCTCAACCGACCCGCGAGTAGCATGAGGCCTTTATTCGTGGACCCCCTGCAGCGGAGCCCACCGGGCCCGTTCGGAGGATGCATGCAGCCCGCGCCGGAAGATGCCGACCGCTGGATGGTTTCGGGCGAGGGACACCCCCGGCGTTGGGCGATCCTCGGCGTTCTCATCGTTAGCCTGCTCGTCGTCGTTCTCGACAACACGATTTTGAACATCGCGCTGCCGACCATCCAGCGCGACCTGGAAGCGACCCAGGGCGAGCTGGTGTGGGCGGTGGATTCCTACATCCTGGTGTTCGCAGCCCTGCTGTTCACCTGGGGAGTGCTCGGCGATCGGTATGGACGCAAGCGCATCCTCATCGTGGGTTTGATCGTTTTCGGTCTGTCTTCAACAGCCTGCGCCTTCGCCTCGACGCCGCAGATGTTGATCGGGTTCCGAGCGGTGATGGGCATCGGTGGCGCTGCTGTGTTGCCGACAACGCTGGCGATCATCACGGTCGTCTTCCCTCCCCACGAGCGAGGACGAGCGATCGGCACCTGGGCGGGCGCCGTGGGAGCGGCTGTGGCTCTGGGGCCTGTTAATCATCCACGCATCCGAGACCCGCACCTGGATCGATGCGATGGTGCTCGGTCCGATGGTCGCGGGCATCGCCGTCATTGCGCTGTTCCTATACATGGAGTACCGAAGCGACCATCCGAGTTTCGACGTGAGCTTGTTCCGCAACCGGGGATACGCCATCAGCATCGCGGCCGTGTCGCTGTCGTTCTTCGCCCTCACGGGCATCACGTTCACGCTTCCGTTCTACCTGCAGATTTTGCGGGGATTCGACACGCTGACGGCGGGGCTGTGCTTCATCCCCTTCGCTGTCGGACAACTCCTTGCCGCACCCCGAAGTGCGACGACGGTCGCACGATTCGGCTACCGAGCCGTGATGACCAGTGGGCTTGTCATCGTTGCGTTCGCCCTGACATCACTGGTCTTCGTTCAAATCGACACGCCCCTGTGGCTGCTCCTGGGGGTCTTCTTCCTGTTTGGGCTGGGCATGGGCCTGGTCATCGCTCCGGCCTCCACCGTGATGCAGAACGTTCTGCCGTTGGCCCGGGCTGGGGCGGGCTCGGCCGTGCAGAACACGGTGCGGCAGGTCGGTGGCGCTTTGGGGGTAGCGATCGTGGGCACCGTGCTGGCTACCCAGTACGCGGCGAACCTGGCGGCGAGCAGCACCGAACTACCCGACGACGCCTCTCAGGCGCTGCCCGAGGGAGCATTCGCCGCAGCGAGCGAGTCCATCGTGGCGACCCAGCAGGTGCTGACCTCGGCGGCCGAGTCCGGCGTCCCTGCGGCGGTCATCGACTCGTTGACGGCCATCGCGTACGCCGACTTCCTCGCCGCGAGCCACGTGACATCGGTCATCTCGGCGTCCGTCGTTGTGATCGCCGCTCTCATCGTCGGCTTCGGTCTACCCCACATACCTGTCCCCACCAAGAGCGAACCCTCGGCAGACAAGTCGCGTGAGTCTGAGGCTTAGGAGTTCGAATCGGGGCGTTCTCGCCACCGATTGGTAATCGGTAGTCGACGGTCACGCCCGAAGGCGCGAACCCCGATCTTGGTTCCCGGAGGGTATTGGCGTCTCTTGTACTCGGCGCCATCCGTCAGGCGCACGATGCGCTCGACCAGCGCGACGTCGAAGCCGGCGGCCACGAGTTCCGACGCGCCGGTGTCCTCGTCGACGTACGCCTCGAGAACGCTGTCGAGGTCCTGGTAATCAGGAAGCGAGTCGGAGTCCTTCTGGTCGGGACTGAGCTCCGCGGATGGCTCCTTGGTGATCGACCGTGGCGGAATCGGCCCGGTGGACCCAGCGGACTCGGCCTGCTCGTTGCGCCACCGCGCCAAATCCCACACCAGCGTCTTCGGAACGTCCTTAATGGGTGCGAAGCCACCGACCGCGTCGCCGTAGATGGTGGAGTAGCCGACGGACAGCTCGCTCTTGTTACCGGTCGCCAAGACCAAGTGCCCCTCGGCGTTAGACAGGCTCATCAAAACCATGCCTCGAATGCGCGCCTGCAAGTTCTCCTCGGCGAGCCCGGTGAGGTGCAAACTCGACTGGAAGGCGTCGAACATCGGGCCGATAGGCACCTCGCGCAGGGTCAGACCGGTTCGTTCCGCCAGGTCGTGTGCGTCCTGAACCGAGTGGGTCGAGGAGTAGCGACTGGGCATCGCGACCCCGAACACTCGATCGGCACCCAGAGCATCGACCGCGAGTGCACCGACGAAAGCCGAGTCGATTCCGCCACTGAGGCCGAGCAGGACGCTCGTGAAACCGTTCTTGTTCACATAGTCGGCCAGCCCCAGGCGCAGCGCGGCGTATAACTCAGCGGAATCATCGAGTCGCGCGGTGTTCGTGGGAGTCAGCGGCGCACGCTCGCGTGCCGATGTGTTCGACGCAGG
>RGQW01000160.1 GCA_010029945.1 Actinomycetota bacterium
AGCGGGAGTCCTGGCGGATGTCCTTCGGCCTGCTGGTCACGCTGGTGTGGATCTATCTGGAGTTCCTGCGACTCTTCGCGATCTTGTCGGGTCGCGACTAGCGGCCACACGAGCGACTACGGCAACGACCTTCGTAGGTCGATCAAGTACTGCGCAACAGCGGCGTCATCCGACGCCGCTGTTGTTGTTTCCCAGTAGTCGCGCACCACAACGGTGAGTTGCGCGGCGAGCGCTGAAGCTTCGACCCGAGGGAGAACGGCCGTATCGGGCCGATCTGTGCCCTGCGTCAGCGCCACTATCCGCTCTGCCGTCGCATGAACCCGGTCGATCACGTCCTGGTCGATGCGTGACGCAGGCATCGTCTCGAGCCGATTCGCAAGGCGCTCGAGCTCACGTTCCAACTGCTCACGACCCACGTGATGTCTCCCTCTGGCTGCGAAGGTGCGGTGCCGACACGCGTTTACTGTAGGCCGCCTAGAGTTGTGCTGTGCACTACGTGGATTCGGTTATCGAGCTGATCGGAAATACGCCTCTCGTCCGCCTGAACAAGGTCACCGAGGGCATCGTGCCGAAGGACGGCCCCATCGTTCTGGCCAAAGTCGAGTACCTGAACCCGGGTGGTTCGATCAAGGATCGCATTGCGGTTCGGATGATCGATGCCGCCGAAGAGGAAGGTCTGCTTAAGCCCGGCGGAACCATCGTTGAGCCGACGAGCGGCAACACCGGTGTCGGCCTGGCGATGGTGGCCCAGCAGCGCGGCTACCACTGCATCTTCGTCTGCCCGGACAAGGTAAGCGAGGACAAGCGCAATGTGCTCCGGGCGTACGGGGCCGACGTGGTGGTCTGCCCGACGGCAGTGGATCCGGAAGATCCCCGCTCGTACTACTCGGTCAGCGACCGCCTGGCTCGGGAGACCCCGGGGGGCTGGAAGCCCGATCAATATTCCAACCCGCACAATCCTCGTTCCCACTACGAGGTAACGGGTCCGGAAGTCTGGGATCAAACGCAAGGTCGGATCACGCATTTTGTGGCGGGAGTGGGTACCGGTGGCACGATCACCGGAACGGGTAGGTATCTGAAAGAAGTCAGCGACGGTGCGGTGAAGGTCATCGGGGCGGACCCGGAGGGATCGGTCTACTCCGGCGGGACCGGCCGTCCCTACCTCGTGGAAGGTGTCGGCGAAGACTTCTGGCCAACCACCTACGACCAGGAGATCTGCGACGAGATCATCGCGGTGTCTGACGCCGAGTCGTTCGAGATGACCCGGCGCCTGGCGCGTGAAGAAGGACTCTTGGTGGGTGGCTCCTGTGGAATGGCCGCCGTCGCCGCCTTGCGCGTCGCCAGTGCAGCCGAACCCGGCGACGTCATCGTCGTGGTGCTTCCCGACTCGGGTCGCGGATACCTCAGCAAAGTCTTCAACGATGACTGGTTGGCGTCCTACGGATTCCTGCCACCGAGCACAGACTCGACGGTCGGCGATGTGCTGCACGGCAAGTCCGAAGACCTACCCCCGTTGGTGCACACCCACCCGAATGAGTCGGTCGCGGACGCGATCGCGATCCTGCGCGAATACGGGGTGTCGCAAGTTCCGGTTGTGCGGGCGGAACCCCCGGTCATGGCGGCCGAAGTTGTCGGATCCGTCGTCGAGCGTGATTTGCTTGACGCCCTCTTTTCCGGTGCCGCCAAGTTGTCCGACACGGTTGACGCACACATGTCTGCTGCGCTCCCCATCGTGGGCGCGGGGGAGCCGGTGCAGTCGGCGATCTCTTCGTTGCAATCGAGCGACGGAGTGATCGTGATCGACGACGGGCGCCCCGCGGGGGTCCTTACCCGCCAGGACCTGCTCGGGTACCTAGCCGACTGATAGGGCCGGCAGAGCGAGTCCGGTGTTCGCGTGGCACCGGTATCCGTTCGGAACCTTGTAGAGGTACTGCTGGTGGTAGTCCTCGGCCGGGTAGTAGGTCGCGTCGGCTGCGGGAACGATCTCTGTGGTGATTTCCGGGTAGCCGCGTTCGGCGACGACCCGTGCGTAGGAATCCCGCGTGGCCATCGCGACTGATTCCTGCTCCGTGGTCGTGTAGAAGATCGCGCTTCGGTATTGCGTCCCCACGTCGTTGCCTTGCCGGTAGCCCTGGGTGGGATCGTGGTTCTCCCAGAAGACTTTGAGGATGTCGAAGGTGGAAACCTCCGCGGGGCGATACGCGACAAAGACGGTTTCGGTGTGCCCGGTCAATCCGGTGCACACTTCCTCGTAAGTGGGGTGCGCGGTGAAACCGCCCATGTAACCGACACTCGTCGCGGCGACTCCCGGCAACTGCCAGTACAACTCCTCCGCACCCCAAAAGCACCCCATGGCGAGGTAGATGCGCTCGAGGTCGGCATCTTCTGGGTGCAGGGGCGAGCCGAGGACTGCGTGGCTGGTCGGCACGGTGAAGATCTCCCGGTCACGACCAGGAAGGGCCGACGCTGAGTCCACCATCGTTGCTTTGGATCCGAATCCGAACACGGCAGTAGGCTAACGGTTGTGGACGGTTTCAACACTCGAGCGATTCACGCCGGACAAGAGCCGGACCCGTTGACGGGGGCCGTGGTCCCGCCGATCTACCAAGTCTCGACGTACGCGCAGGACGGTGTGGGGGGCCTACGCAACGGATACGAGTACTCCAGGAGCGCGAACCCCACGCGCACCGCACTCCAGGAATGCCTTGCCGCGCTCGAGGCGCCCGAGGACCCCGATGCCCGCGGTCTGGCTTTCGCCTCTGGACTCGCCGCCGAGGACACGTTGATGCGCACCGTCTTGGCCCCGGGTACTCACGCGGTTATCCCCGACGACGCCTATGGCGGGACCTATCGCCTCTTCGCGAAGGTGGCAGCTCCGTGGGGAGTCGACCACACGCCCGCCGCCGTGACCGACCTCGATGCCATCGCCGCGGCCCTGCAGCCAGGTCGAACGCGGCTGGTCTGGATCGAAACCCCGACCAATCCGTTGTTGAACGTCGCGGATATCGCCGCGATCGCCGACATCGCTCACGACGCCGGAGCTCTCCTGGTCGTCGACAACACATTCGCCTCCTCCTACCTGCAGCAACCGCTGCTGCTGGGTGCAGACGTTGTTGTGCACTCCACGACCAAGTACCTCGGCGGGCACAGTGATGTCATCGGCGGTGCGCTCGTCGTGCGCGATCTCGAACTTGCCGAGCGGCTTGCCTTCCACCAGAACTCCATGGGCGCGGTGCCGGGTCCTCTCGATTCATGGCTGGTGCTGCGCGGCATCAAGACTCTGGGTGTACGAATGGACCGGCACAGCGCAAACGCGCGAGCGGTGGTGGATTTCCTGAACGGACATTCGGCTGTCAGCCAAGTGCTCTACCCAGGATTGGATTCGCACCCGGGTCACGAGGTCGCCGCGCGACAGATGCGCGACTTCGGCGGCATGGTCTCCTTCCGGGCGGCCGGTGGCGAGCAAGCGGCCGTCGACCTGTGCGCTCGCACCGAGGTTTTCACGCTCGGCGAGTCTCTCGGTGGCGTGGAGTCGCTGATCGAGCACCCCGGGCGGATGACCCACGCGTCGGCCGCTGGAAGTCCTCTGGAGGTGCCCGCTGATCTCGTTCGTCTCAGTGTGGGGATCGAAGATGTCGAGGACCTCGTCACCGACCTCGAC
>RGQW01000017.1 GCA_010029945.1 Actinomycetota bacterium
GGTGCAGCCATGCTCTGCGTCTGCTCAAGCGAGGCTTGGGTCCGACCGAGGACGTAGACCTTCGCTCCCCGGGCACTCAACGTGAGGGCACACGCTCGTCCGATACCGGTCCCTCCGCCGGTCACCAATGCCGTTCGACCAGCAACGGAAAGAGCCTCGGGCAGATCGTTCACGTTCCCGCCTCGACCAAGATGTGCCGCGCATCTTCCGCAGAAAGTTCGACGTACTCACCTGCACTCCCGATGGTGACTGAATCTTCGAGGCGACGAGCCTTCACATCGGCACCCGGCACGGCACCCACCCGTCGAAGCTTCGCCATTGATCCCTCATCGGTCTGCAAGGTCTCCGCCAACCGTCGGACCCGTACCCGCTTCAATTCCTCGGCCACTGCATCAGGGAGCGGCAGTAGTCCCTGCAGCCCCGCCACAACGTCGCTCGCGCCGGGATCCAATTCCGCAAGGCCAGGTATCGGATTTCCATACGGACTGACCGATGGGTGTTCGAGCAGGTCGAGGATTCGCCGCTCCACAGCGTCGCTCATGACGTGCTCCCAACGACAGGCTTCCGCATGAACGTCCTCCCAGGGCATGGCGAGGATCTCCACCAGCATGCATTCCGCAAGTCGATGTTTTCTCATGACGCGCACAGCCTGTTGTTCGCCCGTCCCCGTCAATTCGAGGTGTCGATCCTCGTCGACAGTGACCAGGCCGTCACGTTCCATTCGTGCCACCGTCTGCGAGACGGTGGGACCACTTTGACCGAGGCGTTCGGCAATCCGGGCCCGCATAGGGGTGATGCCTTCTTCTCGAAGCTCATAGATGGTCCGCAGATACATCTCAGTGGTGTCGATGAGGTCGCTCACGCTGCTCCCTGCGTTCTCCTCCGGTGGCCCACCGAAGGGGTTACCTCAACCGTACCGGGGTAGGAGTCACCCGTCCTGCGATCGGGACGGTGACCACCTACGGTTGGGCGATGCCATCCGTCCTGTGGTTTCGTCGCGACCTCCGGTTACTCGACAACCCCGCACTGTTGGCGGCGGTCGAGTCCGCCCGAGCTGATGGCGATGGTCGGGTCGTCCCGCTTTTCGTTGTCGATCCGCACCTGTGGGAACCCGCCGGGCCTGTACGCCAGGAATACCTCGTCGACTCCCTGGACCATCTCGGAGCCGCCATCGAGCGTCAATTGCTCATCGTGCACGGTGACCCGGTCGATCTCGTTCCCCACGTTGCACACACCGCAGGAGCGGATTCCGTCCACATCGCTGCGGACTACGGCCCCTACGGATCCGCCCGCGACACCGATGTCCAGAACGCACTGGAAGCCATCGGCGTTCGCCTCGTCCGGACCGGTTCTCCCTACGCGATCGCTCCCGGGCGCGTGACCAAACAAGACGGCACCGCCTACCGCGTCTTCACACCCTTCTATCGAGCGTGGCTCTCCCACGGCTGGCGAGCACCGGCAGCCGAACCACCCAGCGACATCGACTGGTGGATGCCCCTGGAATGCGAGGGGCACCCCACGTTCGAGTCCACCGGGATCGACCTGCCCGAGGCCGGCGAAGAAGCGGCATGGAAACGATGGGCGCACTTTCACGCCTCTGGCCTGTCCACCTACGACGAGGGCCGCAACCGACCCGATCTCGACGGCACCAGCGCCATGAGCCATCACCTGAAGTACGGGGAGATCCATCCGCGCTCGATCCTCGCCGAACTGACGGACGCCGATGACGGCTTTCGTCGCGAGATCTGTTGGCGTGAGTTCTACGCCGACGTCCTGCATCAACGGCCGGACTCGGTTCGTGCATCGCTGGACGCGCGCTACGACTCGTCCATGCGATGGGCAGACGACGAGGAGGCCTTCGACGCCTGGGCGAACGGACGCACGGGATTCCCGTTCGTCGATGCCGGTATGCGCCAACTTCGGGCCGAAGGGTGGATGCACAACCGCGTTCGCATGGTGGTGGCGAGTTTTCTTGTCAAAGACCTCCACCAACCGTGGCAACGGGGTGCGGCTGAATTCATGCACTGGCTACGCGATGGGGATGTCGCGAGCAACACCCATGGGTGGCAGTGGACGGCCGGGTGCGGCACCGACGCATCCCCCTTCTATCGGGTGTTCAATCCAATCTCTCAGGGCTTGAAGTTCGATCCGCAGGGCGACTATGTGCGTCGCTACATTCCCGAACTTCGCCACCTCACCGGCAAGACTGCCCACGAGCCGTGGGATGTTCTCGGGGGCTACGACAACGGCTATCCCGAGCCGATCGTCGATCACAAAGCCGAGCGCGAAGTCGCCCTCGCTGATTTTGCGGCGATCAAGAAGGGCTAAGGCTCGGCACGCGACCGCCGATACTCCTCGGCGCGTAGGGTTCCATCGTGCCAACGATCGCTGTGCTGTCGATGAAGGGTGGGGTGGGCAAAACCACCCTGGCCCTCGGACTAGCCAGCGCTGCATGGAACCGCCATTGGCGCACACTCGTCGTCGATCTCGATCCGCAGGCCAACGCATCCATGGGCGTCGGTCTGATGGATCCGGCATTGACCGTGGGCGACGCCCTCGCCGATGGCAGGCCGGGTGTCGCCGCGGAGGCGATCGTGCCGAGCACCTGGGGGCGGGGCACCGACGTCTTACCGTCCGAACCAGCCGTCGAGCACCGAGTCGCCGAAGCTGCACCGGGATCCGAACAGCGCCTGCGCACCGTGCTCGCAGGGATCGGGCACCGCTACGAACTCGTTGTCATCGACTGCCCTCCGTCCCTAGGTGAGATGACGCGAAACGCACTCCATGCAGCGTCCCAGGCATTAGTTGTCACCGAGCCTGGTTACTTCGCTCTCCGAGGCGCACAGCAGGCTGTCGAAGCAATCGACCTGGTGCGTGAATCCAGCAATCGCACACTTGCGGCACCGACGATCGTGCTGAATCGGATGCGATCAACCGTTGCCGAGCACCGTCATCGCGCGCAAGAGCTCCGCGCGTACTTTGATCGACAGGTCAGTGACGTTGAGATTCCCGAGCGAAACGCCATTGCCCAGGCAGAGGGCGCTGGTATGCCGATTCACGCGTGGGACTCGCCTGCAGGCCGTGAACTATCCGAACGCTTCGACACTCTTCTCGATCGACTCTTTCCAGGAGGAATGCGATGAGTCCGAATTTCGATCCCGCACCTCGGCCCGCACTGCGCAAGGCGCCGGACGCGAACGTTCATCCCACGACGCACGTCGCGTCGGCCCATACCGGTGATGCGGTTCTTGAGGGCAAGAAGGTCGCCATCCAGACAACCATTCCCAAGCAGTTGCGTAAACAGTTGCGTCGGTCCGCGAAGAGCGCGGGAGTATCCATCGACGAGTTCGTCACCATCGCTCTCGCGAACGAGATTCGACGCCGTTCCGACTAGAAAGCTACGGGGAGAGCCTCTCCACCCGCCAGTTTCCTGCTTCGGCAAGGGACCCTTGGCCGACGAAGCGCAGACGATCGTGCAGACGCGAGGGGCGGCCCTGCCAGAACTCGATCGTCGTCGGACGAATAAGCCAGCCACCCCACGATTCGGGCAGGGGCACCTCACTGCCCGGGGGGTACTTCTCGTGCAGAGCCGTCCACTGCTCATCGAGCACCCGGCGGGACTCGATGGGTGTCGACTGGTTGCTCGCCCACGCACCCAACTGTGATTCGTGCGGACGTGACGTGAAGTACTCGAGCGTTTCTTCTCGGGGAATCTCTTCTGCTCGTCCGCAGACAACGACCTGCCGGTGCTGGGCAAACCAGGGGAAGGTCACCGACGCGTTCGGGTTGGCATGCAACTCTCGCGACTTCCGAGAGGTCAAGTTAGAGAAGAACACGAACCCGCGCTCATCGACCCCTTTCAACAGCACCGTTCGAGTACTGGGAACCGCATCGGAGTCCGCTGTCGCCAACACCATCGCGTTGGCTTCGGTGACTCTCTCGTCGTGCGAGGCGGCGGCGAACCACGTCTGAAATTGCTCCAGCGGCGTGGATGCCAGATCGGAGACGTCGAGGGTTCCTTCGGTGTACGAAACCCGCATGTCCGCCGGGCTGACCGGCGAATCGGGTGATCCCTGCATACGGGCATCCCATCATGGAATCGTCGGTGTTGAATAGGGCCCTCGACTCAGGAGGAAGAAATGCGAGAGTTCGTCCCGGGCTTGGAGGGCGTGGTTGCCTTCGAGACGCAAATTGCCGAGCCCGATCGCGATGGCGGCGCCCTGCGATACCGCGGCGTCGATGTCGCAGACCTCGTTGGCCGGGTGTCCTTCGGCAATGTCTGGGGGCTGTTGGTCGACGGTGAGTTCAACCCGGGGATACCGCCGGCGGAACCATTCCCGATACCGATTCATTCCGGTGATGTTCGCGTGGACGTTCAATCGGCTATCGCCATGCTCGCTCCCGCCTGGGGTTTGCAACCAATTTTGGATATCAACGACGACACCGCGCGCGAGAATCTCGCTCACGTGTCGGTGATGGCGCTGTCCTTTGTTGCGCAGTCTGCGCGTGGTCTGGGGCAGCCGATGGTCCCGCAAGCAGACATCGATCAAGCGAACACGGTCGTTGAGCGATTCATGATCCGTTGGCGGGGCGAACCAGATCCCCGTCATGTCGAGGCGATCGACTCATACTTCGTTGTCGCCGCCGAGCACGGCTTGAACTCCTCCACCCTCACCGCCCGGGTCAGCGCATCGACCGGAGCCGACGTCGCAGCAGCGATTTCCGGAGCTATCGGAACTATGAGCGGCCCACTCCACGGCGGAGCACCGGCACGCGTGCTCTCGATGATCGAGGAAGTCGAGAACAGTGATGACGCCGCCACCTTCGTTCGACAAACCCTCGACGCAGATAAGCGTCTCATGGGCTTCGGTCACCGCGTGTATCGCGCGGAGGATCCCCGCGCGCGAATCCTGCGCGACGTGGCTCGGGACCTGGGGGCCCCTCGGTACGAGGTCGCAGCGGCGCTCGAGCGCGAAGCTCTGGCGCAACTCCGGGAGCGACGGCCCGACCGCGCACTCGCGACGAACGTGGAGTTCTGGTCCGCCGTGATTTTGGATTTCGCCGAAGTTCCGCCGGAGATGTTCACCTCGATGTTCACCTGCGCCCGGATCGCCGGCTGGAGCGCCCACATTCTTGAGCAGAAGAGAACCGGACGACTGATTCGGCCATCTGCGCGGTATGTAGGGCCCAAGCCCCGGCGGCCCGATCAGGTCGAGGGCTGGGACCCGGTCATGGTGCGGCCATCCTGGCTGGTCCCCGACGACGACTCCTAGACGCAACACGGGATACTTACGCCTCATCTCTCTACTTTCGAAAGAAGGACCAGTGTCTGACGGCATTCGCATCCCTACCGAACTTCTGCCCGCCGATGGGCGCTTCGGGGCCGGCCCCTCCAAGGTGCGCCAAGCCCAAGTGGACGCGCTGGCCGGGGTCTGGCAGACCTACCTGGGCACGTCGCACCGTCAAAAGGCCGTCAAATCCGAAGTTGGCCGGCTGAGGTCGGGCCTGCGAGATCTGTTCGCGCTCCCCGATGGCTACGAGGTGGTCCTCGGAAACGGCGGCTCGACGGCATTTTGGGACATTGCAACGTTCGGGCTGCTCGACAACCGGGCGCAGTTTCTCTCGTTCGGTGAATTCGGCGCGAAGTTCGCCTCAGGCGCCACGAAAGCTCCCCACCTCGGCGAACCGACGATCATCACCGCTGATCCCGGCACCGCTCCGGCGTTCACGGCGGAAGCCGGTATCGACGCGTACTGCTCTCCGCACAACGAGACCTCGACCGGAGTCATCGTGACTCCACGCCGAGTCGCCGGGGCAGACTCCGATGCGCTCATGCTCGTCGACGCGACGTCGGGGGCTGGCGGACTTGATGTCGAAGCGGCCGACTTTGACGTCTACTACTTCGCTCCTCAAAAGTCGTTCGGCTCCGACGGGGGGCTCTGGATCGCCCTGATGTCCCCGGCGGCTTTGGCCCGGTCGGAGCGCATCAAGGCTTCCGGGCGCTGGATTCCTGATTTCCTTGACCTCGAAACCGCGGTCGATAACTCGCGCAAGGACCAGACGTACAACACGCCGGCACTCGCGACGATTTTCCTGATGGCCGAGCAGGTTGACTGGTTCAACGACAACGGTGGTCTGGCGTGGTGCACACGTCGCACAGCCGAGTCGTCCGGAGTCCTCTACGACTGGGCAGAAAGCACCGACATCGCCACCCCCTTCGTAAGCGAGCCGGAGCATCGCTCCTCGGTCGTCGTGACGATCGATATCGACGACGCCATCGACGCCACCGCTATCACTGGTGCTCTTCGCGCGAACGGCATCCTCGATACCGAGCCCTACCGCAAGCTTGGCCGAAATCAGCTCAGGATCGCGGTCTTCCCGGCAGTTGAGCCTGATGACGTTCGCGCCCTGACGGGTTGCCTCGACTACGTCATCTCACAACTCGCGTGACAGCGTCGCCCAATCCTGGGCGTCGGCCGCACCTCGATCGGATCACGTGGATCACGTATCTGCAATTGTCGCTGTTCGCATTCTTTCTCTACGGGTTCGGAGCCACTCAGGCTCTGCTGCGTGACGAGCAAGGCACCTCGCGCACCATCGCGTCGCTCCACGCCATCGTCTTCGCCGCAGCGAACGTGGTCGCCGGGCTGCTCATTCCTCGCCTGATGGAGCGCTGGGGTCGCGGTCGCGTCATTCGGTACGCCGTCATTGTGATGAGCCTCGGAATAGCCGTCTACACAGCACCCTTCGGCCTGCCCGCGAGTATGATCGGGATAGCCCTGGTCTCGTGCGGAGGGGTGTCGTTGGTGGCAACCGCCAATGCCTTCATCCTGGACTACCAGGGGTCAGCTGGGCCCGCGGCGCTCACGCAGGCGAACGCCCTCGCGGCGCTCTTCGGTTTCCTCGTCCCCCTCATCATCGGACTCACCACCGCGCTGGCATGGGGTTGGCGCACGGGTCTTTGGGCTCTCATCGTCGCCCTCCTGGTGACCGAGTTTCTTCGCAGCCGGCAGCCGCCCACGCCGCGTCTTCAACTGGCGCAGGGTCCCCGACCACAGCACCCCACCACGACCGGACACTCCGGACACGATCACTCACCCATGCCCCGACGTTTCTGGTGGTCTCTGGGTGTCGTCGGTCTTCTCCTGGCAACCGAATTCACCTTGACGCTGTGGAGCGCGGACCTCCTGCGGGAGAGGGCAGGGTTGGGTCCCGCTGCTGCTGCCGCCAGCCTCGCCGCCGTGACCGGCGGGATGTTTTGTGGACGCATCGTCGGTAGCCGACTGGCGCAACGATGGAGCGTCGATCGACTGCTCGTCTCCTCCATCGTGCTTACGCTCTCCGCCTTCTTCGTCGCCTGGACATTCACCCGCGCGTGGGTCATCGTGACGGCGCTCTTCGTTGTTGGCCTCGGGATTGCGGTCCATTGGCCCATCGGTGTCTCGCGCGCTGTCGCAAGTTCCGGGGGAAGGATCGATCGCGCCTCCGGCTTGTCATCCGTGGCAGCCGGGGTGGCGGGAGGCATCGCACCGTTCGTTCTCGGGGTGCTGTCCGATCAGATCGGCTTCCACCTGGCCTTCCTCACGGTTCCGGTGCTCCTTGCGACCGCACTGGCACTCCTGCTCATCAGGCCGGTCACGACCACCACACCGGCACCACAACCAGAACCAGAACCAGAACCGATGAACGATGACGCGCTACCGCATCTCACGAGAGATGATCCGGCGGGCGCATCGCCGCCAGAACCCACCACGGCGGATCGACCCGCAGCAGACGATCGTCCTCCTCGCTCGCAATAAGCAGCCCGGTTCCATCCGACGTCCAGGTGATCGCTTCGCCCTGCACTTGACGTGGCAAGGCGAAGGTGGCGACTCTTCTTCCCGGTGGCAGGCCCACATAGAAGTGGACATCCAGGTAGTCCCGGAGGACGTAACCCCGTTCGTCCGGGTGAATCGAGCCATCCGTAGTCAACGGACCGACATCGTCGAGTCGCTCAGCACTAGCCACGGTGCGCCTCAACGGGACCGAATACACCCCGCCGGTGGCGAGTTGCCACGTCGCCACCCACACCGAGCGACCACTGACCATCAGGGTCTCGGCGTTGTGTGGTCGATCGGGATAGGTGAAATCCCAGGACTTCACCGGACGCGACCGCGTCCCTAGCGTCTTCGGCTCCCATACTCGGTGGAGCGTGACGGAAGGCCACGAGTCACGGTTGTCGCCGATGTCTCCCACCCAGAGGGCGGCTCGCCCACGCGCATTTCTCGTACTCGCCAGCCCCTCGAAGTCACGGGCCTGCACCCCCCGCAGACGCAATTCCGACACGGTGTCGCAGGTCTGAAGATCAAGAGCGTAAAGACGGGCGGCATCGGAGGAGTCATTGTGAACCCACACGACGTTCTCGTGCATCAACGATGCGGCCATACCGCTGATCTCCGTCAAACGTCGATCATCGAATCGGCACACCTCGGTCCACGGCAGTTCCTGCTGCGCTGACGCTGGAGCGGCGACAGACAGCGCCGTCATGATCGCCGCCGTCATGATCGCGATTACTCGTGATGCAGCCGCTTTTCTTGGCGTCGCTCCCACGATCAATGTCATCGGGCGATGAAGGCCGCGAGCACCACAGCACCCACCGCTACTGCCAGCACCGCGAGAGTGATGATGCGTCGAGTCCGAGGGTCCACAACGCATCAGCCTACGATCCAGCACGCACGGTCACTGCACACATCCAACGCAACAGACTTTCCATATACGAGCCAGCCATAATGGAGATGATGACCGACAAGACTCAGCCCCGTACTTCGTTGTCACCTGACGAGACCGCCATTCCCGCGGTGGCCACCGGCACGATTCTCTGGATCGTCGCGTGGGTCATTCTGTCGATCACCTCCGGAGTCGACCAAGGCACATCGAGCGTGTGGTGGTGGGCGGTCGCGGCAGCGGGGACGCTCACCGGCGCCATTAGCCTCGTGTATTTCCGGTGGCGACGGTCTCGACTACAAGCGCGTTAATCACAGATCGTCAGCGGCGGGTTCGAGCACCTCGGAATGGGCACCGCAGCCGTACGCCAAAGACACCAAACGACCATCCGCTGGAGCGAACTGGTTGGAACACACCCCGAACGAGCGTGACAGTGGACCCGCGACACTGACGACGAAGCCACACGTCGCGCACTTTTTCGACGCCGCTTCGGCCATTTCCGAGGTAGGACCGAACTCCCCGTCATCCCACCTGTCCGCCGCCTGATCACGACCGGCGATCGACAACACGCGCGCTCGCCCAAGGCCCGCTTCCCAACCGGTCCATCCTCGCGGCTCGTCACGATCGATGATCGCGTCGATTTCGTCTGATCCGCTCACGCCAGGGACGAGTCGGGCATCGTCCGCAGGTGTGGGGAGAACGTCACCTACCCCGAGGTCACCCGGGCGGATGCGATCACTCCACGGCACCCACTCCGGAGCCACCAGGGACTCGGGCCCCGGCAGCAGGACGATTTCGCAGATAGTCGCGGCCTTCCCCCGCGGCACGCGTGACACGCTCACGGCCCATTGCCAACCGACGTATGCCGGGTCGTCGCAGGCGAAGGTATGGGTTCCGAATCTCTCTGATTCCATGGCGAAACCGAGGTACGAGCCCACGAGTCGAGCTCCCATTTCATCGACGACAGCATCGTGCGCGAGACCTTGGGCGTCTCGCAGCACAGCGTCTTCCTTGACATCGGTCGGCACAGGACGATTGTGACCCACGCGGGACCCCGCAGCGTCGGTGGGTCACTCATCCGGAAGCCGGCGCGGCACCCGGGTAGTGTCCGACCATGCCTGCCCCACCGTCCCCCGAACGCCGGGGCCGTCGAATCGCGTCGATCGTGGTGATCGCCGCCGCCGCGGCCTTGACGCTGACAGCGTGCGAGAAACCAGCGCCCGGGGTGTCCGTTTTCGCCGGCACCACGACCAAGTTCCAAGAGGCAATCTGCTGGGCGTTCGATTCACCGGCCCTCGAACCCGGAGACTGCGCCCAGAGCTTGATCGCCGAGGCCAGCACCGGAGACAACGTCCCGCGCATTCCCGTAGTTCCCGGAGAGACAATCGGCATCAGCGTCGATCCCGTAGTCGCCGACTCTGGATGGTCACCGGTGATCGGACAGCAACGTTTGGTGTCGACGCCTTTGGAAACCACCTACTACCGATTCACCTACCCGGACTTACAAGAAATTCCACCCGATGGCGTTCTCCTGCAGGTAGTCGCCGGCCGTGGCGATGCAGCGAAAGGCATCTGGGTCTTCCGACTCGAACGCGCGTAGTCCGTGCTCGTGGCAGCAGACTTCGCGCCGGATGTATCGCTAACTGCGTTGCCGGTTGCGTCGCTGGCAGAGTCGACAGGTGCGCTATACGTCCAGGTCGTCTGCAACGGCCCGCAAGACAGCCGCGCCCTTGCGCGCCATGTCATCGGAGGGATACCGCCCTCGTCGCAATTGCCCGGACATCCCGTCGAGCAGCTTGATGACGTCTTCGATGATGACGGCCATGTCATCGGCCGGCTTACGCGAACCCTTCGCAACAGACGGGGTTTCCAAAATGGTGACCGATAGCGCCTGCTTTCCGCGACGCCCATCGACGATCCCGAAATCCACCTTCGTGCCAGGACGCAACGCAGGGACCCCGTCCGGCAACGTCGATACGTGAACGAAGACGTCCTCGCCGTCATCGGCAGTGATGAAGCCGAACCCCTTCTCGGAGTCGTACCACTTCACGATTCCTGTCGGCACCTGTCGCTCCTCGCTCGATCACCCCGTGGGTGCTTGGCGCCCGATCCTACGGCCTTGGAGACGCCTTCACTGTCAGGGCATGGCAGGCTAGTGGAGTGAAAAGCGGCTCCCCCCACGGTGATCGGCTCCTGCGTGCAGGACTCGTCATCACCATCATCGGCCTCGGATGCGCCCTGGTGGCCTTGACTCCCTTGTTCCTTCCCGGGGTTCGCCTGTCCGGCGTGTGGTGGTTCTTGTCGATGCTGACAGGCGTCGGCCTGGCGATCGTGATCATCGGTCTCCTGCGCTCATCGAGAGCCCGACGGGAAGTGCGTCAATAGCGCCATGAGTTCACCCCAACCTCGGACACTCGCCGAGGACCTCCGCTCCCGCAGTGACGATCAAATCTCCGCACTGTTGAACGCACGCCCTGATCTCGTGCACCCCATTCCCTCGGACATGCGGGCGTTGACGACCCGTGCATCGACGAGTCCATCCATCGCTCGTTACCTGGACGACGTCGATGTTCTTCACCACTTCACTCTCCGTGTGGCGAGCGAACTCACCGCCGAGCAACCGACATCCATTCCCGTGCTCATCGACGAAGTGGTGGCTCGGGTGGACGCGGCAGACGCCACCGATTTCGCATCGTCTGTTCATCACGCGGTCGATGCCCTGCACACAGCGGCCTTGTTGTGGGGGACGCAGGAACGCACCCACGTTGTGACGTCGGTTCGAGACCAGGTTGCTCAGGCACCCGCGCCGACCTGGCCACCTCCGTCGTGCTCAGCGCCGCCCCGTGGCGCAGAGGACCACACCACACTCGATCAACAAGCCGGCGCACACGTGCGCTCTACCATCTCGATCATCGAGGAAGTCGGCGATCTGTGGCGACGGGAGCCGGGTGCGGTGCTTCGTTCCGGTGGTCTATCCACTCGCGCGCTCGACACTCTCGCCGCGCACCTGGGTGCCGATCGCTTCGCCGTTTCCTGCGCTCTCGACATCGCACATTCGGCCGGACTGCTGGCCGTCGGGGCGACCGACTCCGATGTGGCATGGATGCCGACGGAATCCTTCGACGATTGGCGGCGCACCCCGCCCGGCCGTCGTTGGGCTCTCCTTGCACAGACATGGCGGGACAGACAGGGCGTCACCTCTGCCAAACCGCTGGTAACCGAAGAACATCCGTTCACCGCCACCTGGCGACATCATCTGCTGACCGTCGCCAACGAGGCCTCGGGTGCGTGCGACATCGACACAATGCTGGAAGTCATCGACTACCGATGGCCTCGGCGCCGTGGATCGAAACGATCATCGGTCCTGCGCACGCTATTTCACGAAGCAGAGGTCCTCGGGATTGTGAACGCTGGGGGGCTCAGCAGCGCCGGTCGTAGGTTGGCCGACGCCTCGGACTCTGCAGCACTTGCGAAGGCTGTCACTGCTCATCTCGCCGCCGAGGTCGACACCGTTCTCATCCAAGCCGACCACACCATCGTGGCGGCCGGTCCGCTGACTCCCGCCGTGGGCAGACCCCTGCGCGACCTGGCGGACGTCGAATCTCGCGGGCACGGATGCGTGCTGCGGATATCGAAGGCGTCACTGCGCCGCGCCCTCACGGTCGATGCCGATCCGCACACCTGGATCGAGTTTCTCCGCACCATCAGCTCCAAGGATGTCCCGCAGCCGGTCGTCTACGCGATCACCGACGCAGCCAGGTCCTTGCCCGGTGTCCGCGCGGACTTCGTTGCTCCTTGCCCACCCGCACCGAGGCGCCGGCCCCGCACGCGGGCAACGGCAGCAACCGTGGACAAAACCCTGCGGGTGCTCCGAGCAGAAGAACTCCGGGACCGGGTGGACGAGGCGCCTATCGATATCTCCGAGGTGCCGCGCATGGATAGTTCGACGGTGGTAGCCAGCGTCAAGTACGCCATCGATCACAACGAGACGGTTCATCTGACGCACGCCGAGTCAGACGGGTCCACCGCCGTTCTTCTGGTTGACCCCATTCGCCTCGGTGGTGGATCTCTCACGGCCTATGACCACCATGCCGAACAGGTGCGCACCCTCGCCGTCTCTCGAATCTCCGGCGTCGTGGCGATTCAGATCAGCGCCTGACATCTCAGGGACGTGTCAATTCCTCCACCGCAACACTCATCGACCGGAGATTTTCCGGAATAGGTACGACACCGATACCCGGCCCGGTGGGTACTGCGAGCCGGCCGTCGCGAAGTACGAAGGGCTCGGTGACATCTTCGGCGTAGTACCTGTTCGATGCGCTCGTGTCTCCCGGCAGCGTGAATCCCGGCAGGGCCGCGAGGGCGACATTCGCTGCGCGACCTATGCCGGTCTCCAACATCCCTCCGCACCACACGGGGACTTCTCGACTCAGGCACAGATCATGAATCTTCTTGGCTTCGAGAAACCCGGCCACCCGGCCCGGCTTGATGTTGATGTTCGACGCGGCCCCGAACTCGATCGCCGACTCGGCCGACTCTGTCGACAGAATTGATTCGTCCAGGCAGATTGGGGTGGAGCATGCACGAGCGATGAGCGTGTGACCCCACCAATCCTCTTCTTCCAACGGCTGCTCGATCAGCAAGAGATCGAATTCGTCCAGTCTGGCCAGGTGGTGGGCGTGCTCCCGCGAATAGGCCTGGTTGGCATCAACCTGAAGCGGAATCGTCGGCCAGCGCTCACGCACCGCGGCGACCGGCTCGATGTCCCACCCGGGTTCGATCTTCAACTTGATGCGCCGGTAGCCCGCATCCACATACATACCCACTTCTTCGAGGAGTTCCTCGGTGCTTTCCGATGTGGGAATCCCCACGCTCACACCGCAATCGACTTCCGCACGCGTCGCTCCGAGGTAGTCACCGAGCGAGGTAGCGGCGCGACGCAACCACACGTCGAGCACAGCGGTACCAACGGAGGCTCGGGCAATGTGGTGCCCACGCACCACCTTCATGGCGGCATGAACGCTGTCGGGAGTCCAGTCCTTGCCTAAAACAATCGGTGCGAGGTACTCCTTGATCACCCGTATTGCCCCGGCGGTGTATTCGGCGTTGTAGCCCGGCCAACCCAACGTGACGCACTCGCCCCAACCCTGGACGCCGTCACTGTCGATGGCCTCGACGAGCATCACGTCACGTACGTGTTGGGTCCCGAAACTCGTGCGGAACGGCCGCACCAGTGGCATCTGCAACGAGTGCAGGCGTAACGCGTCGATAGTCATGAGGTCGAGTCTTTCGCCAGTACATACGACCCGTGCGAATCAAGCCCCACCACCGAAAAGTCACGCTCCAACGCATCGAGAAACTGCTCCCGAACTCTCATCCGCCACTCACGCGCCTGGTCCGGATCACTCGTGCGCAGGCTCACGATGTCGTCCGGGATGGCAATGACGCGGGCTTCATCAAAGTCCGCTGGGTCGACATCGGCGATGGGGGCACGGGCCGCACTGATAGCAGATTCACCATCAAGAACCCACCACGCAAAGACACGGTCCGACGGGTCCCCGGCGTTAATGGCGTCGTCCATATTGCCGTAGAAGTTGGGCATGTAGTCCCGCACGTGGGTGCCGAGTTTCTGAACGTTGAGTCGCGCATTGCGACGCACGAGAGGGTCGAAACTCCACACCACGGTGTCTATCCCGCAGGAAAGCGCCCACGCTCGTTGGTGCAATTTGATCGCCGTGCCGACGTGTCGATTTCGATATCCATCCACGACGCCGGCCATGTGCGAGTGCAGATGTGCGTGCCACGAAGAGGCATTCTCCGGTGATCCGCTCTCGGATTCGTGTCCGGATGCGCGGTGCCGCCCGACAACGGCGAGTGCTGCACCCACCGGCTGGGAGTCGTCGAACGCAGCGGCGACGTAGCCTCCGGAGTGGACCAGAGCGCGCAGAAGATTCGACTTCACGTGGGTTGCTCCGGATTCCGGAGGCCAGACCTCATCGAAGATTCGCACGGCGATGCCTTGGTCATTAGGGTCGTCCAAGGTCCGGATGGATACCCCCGCAGCCTCTTCGGCTCGCGCGGCAGCCCGCCAGGCATCATCGACAACGCTCACGGCAGCACGGTAGCGAGAGGAACGAGGCTCACTCGATGGACGGTCACCTACGCGTCGACGATCTCGTCGACGCGACCCGCCAACTGGTGACCGTCGAATCCCCCACCGACGATCTCACCGCCTGTGTGGAAGTGGTCGAGGCCGCCCATGAGCTCTCGCGCGCGTGGTTGTCCGAGCCAGGCCGTATCGAGAGGCACGGTGGCCGACCCGTCTGGCGCTGGGGACCGTCGAGCCCTCGGGTACTTCTCCTCGGACATCTGGACACGGTGTGGCCGGTGGGAACCCTGGAGCGAATCCCGTTCGCGGTGGACGGAGATCGAATGACGGGGCCGGGAGTTTTCGATATGAAGGCGGGGGTTGTCCAGGGCTGGGCCGCGTTGTCCATGGTGTCCGCTCACCCGGAGGGTTCCTGCGGAATGCTGCTGACAACCGATGAGGAAACAGGGTCCATGGCTTCCCGCGACCTGATCGCCGAAGCCATTACCAACGCAAAGGCCGTCTTCGTTCTCGAGCCATCGGCCGACGGGGCACTCAAGACTGAACGCAAAGGCACGTCTTGGTATCACCTGACATTCACCGGACGTGCAGCGCACGCAGGCCTGGACCCCGAGCGCGGGATAAACGCATCCGTCGAGGCCGCGCACTTCATCACCGAAGCGGTCACGTGGGCGGACCGCTCCCTCGGCACATCGGTGACCCCTACCGTGATGACATCCGGTACCACCTCCAACACCGTCCCCGCCGAGGCTGCGTTGACCGTCGATGTTCGGGCCTGGACTCGCGCCGAGCAAGAGCGAGTCGATGCGAGCGTTCGTTCCTGGGAACTGCAACACCCCGAGGCCACATGGTCCATCGCCGGAGGCATCGACCGATCCGCTCTTGAGTCTGCTCTGTCCGCCGACCTGTTCGCTCGCGCTCAGCGCGTGGCTCACGACATGGGGCTGCCGGAATTGTCATCTCGGGCAGTCGGTGGAGCCAGTGACGGAAACTTGACGGCCGCCGCAGGCGTACCGACGCTCGACGGGCTCGGCGCCGTTGGTGACGGTGCGCACGCCGACCACGAATGGGCATCAGTGTCCGGCATGGACGAACGTGCTCGCCTGCTCGCGGGGCTGCTCTCCGCCATCGGGGGTGCCGCGTGACGGACGGACCACTGATCGTTCAAAGCGACAAGACACTTCTCCTGGAAGTCGAGCACAGCGACAGCGATGATTGCCGCAAGGCGATAGCGCCCTTCGCTGAACTCGAACGGGCACCGGAGCACATCCACACCTACCGGTTGACTCCGCTCGGATTGTGGAACGCGCGAGCAGCCGGTCACGACGCCGAGCAGGTCATCGACACACTCATTCGTTACTCGCGCTACCCGGTTCCCCACGCGCTCCTTGTCGACGTTGCGGAAACGATGGCGCGCTACGGCCGCCTGCAGTTGGCCAACGATCCTGCCCACGGACTCGTCCTTCAAGCCATCGATGTCGCTGTTCTCGAAGAAGTTCTCCGCAGCAAGAAGATCGCACCGCTGCTCGGGACGCGGCTCGATGAGACGACCGTGATGGTGCACCCCAGTGAACGTGGCCATCTGAAACAAGCCCTCGTCAAACTCGGGTGGCCCGCCGAAGACGTCGCGGGATACGTCGACGGCGAGCGTCACGCCATCGCACTGGACACGGCCGAATGGCAGCCACGCGACTATCAGGTCGAGGCCGCCGACGGATTCTGGTACGGCGGATCGGGAGTGGTGGTGCTGCCGTGCGGGGCCGGCAAGACCATCGTGGGTGCTCTCGCCATGTCTCTAGCCCAAGCAACGACCCTGATTTTGGTAACGAACACCGTTGCGGCCCGACAGTGGCGGGACGAACTCCTTCGCCGTACCGAGCTCACGGCGGACGAGATAGGTGAGTACTCCGGATCCAAGAAGGAAATCCGCCCCGTGACGATTGCGACGTACCAGGTGCTGACCGCCAAGCGGAAAGGGATCTACCCACACCTCGAGGTTTTCGACACCCGCGATTGGGGGCTCATCATTTACGACGAGGTCCACCTGCTGCCCGCTCCCATTTTTCGATTCACCGCGGACATTCAGAGTCGACGACGTCTCGGACTCACCGCCACGCTCGTTCGTGAGGACGGCCGCGAGTCGGATGTCTTCTCCCTGATCGGCCCGAAGCGCTACGACGCACCGTGGCGTGAGATCGAGTCCCAGGGCTACATCGCTCCGGCCGATTGCGTCGAAGTCCGCGTCGACATGCCCGAGCCGGATCGAATGGTTTACGCGATGGCGGAGCCGGAAGACAAGTATCGGCTTGCCGCCTGCACACCCGAGAAGAATCGTCTGATCGATGAGATCATCGCCCACCACTCCGGCGAGC
>RGQW01000161.1 GCA_010029945.1 Actinomycetota bacterium
GTCACGGTGAGGCGATCGCCGACCAACTCCATCCGCACGCCGGCGAGCACCGGAAGGGCGCCCCCGCGAGTGGTGACCGCTCGACCAGCGGCGCTGAGTGCTTCGACGAGCGTGTCGCGTTCGCAGCGGAACTTCATGCTCATGGTGTTACGACTTCTCCGAGTTGATTGAGATCCAGATAGTAGAGGTACATAGGGCCTGTGGATTGTGGATGACACAGATTCTTCGTTGCGGTGACGCGGATCTTGCTTCCCCACCGCGTCCCCGGCTGACCACACGCATGTCGGTGACCGGCCTCAACGCGGTGGACAAACCCACTGTCATCCCCGCGGTGTCCACCACTGATGGACATGCTGTCCCCAGCACGATCCTCAGGAGGGGGCGTTGAGCCGTTGCTGCAGCTCAGTGACCCGGTCGAAGATTTGCTGCCGCTCCCCCATGCGACCCTCGATCTTTCTGCAAGCGTGCATGACGGTGGTGTGGTCACGTGCGCCGAACTCCTTGCCGATGTCGGGAAAGGAGAGATCGGTCATGTTCCGGGTGACGTACATCGCAACCTGGCGAGCATCGACGAGCGGCCGGCGACGGCTGCCGCCGATGATCTGTTCGACCTCAAAGCCGAACATCTCTGCGGTCATCTCGATGATGCGCTCGGCCGTGACCGGCTTCTTCTGGTTGTTGGTGATGAGGTCGCCCAGTACGAGCGAGGCAAGGTCGACAGTGAGCGGTTGTTGCGTCAGGTTCGCGTAGGCCGTGACCTTGATGAGTGCACCTTCGAGTTCGCGGATCGATTCGGTGATGTTCTCGGCGATGAACAACAGGACGTCGTGGGGGATCTCGATCGTCTTCGACTCGGCCTTCTTCGACAGGATCGCGATACGGGTCTCGAGGTCCGGGCGTTGGATGTCGGTGATGAGGCCCCACTTGAAACGGCTCCGAAGCCGATCCTCGAGCGTCGGCATCGCGTCCGGGGTGCGGTCCGACGAGAGCACGATCTGCTTGTTGTTCTGGTGGAGTTCGTTGAAGGTGTGGAAGAACTCCTCCTGGAGACCGTCCTTGCCTTCCATGAACTGAATGTCGTCGATCAAGAGCACATCGATGTCGCGGTAGCGACGTTTGAACTCCGGGAGGGCGTTGGTGCGGATCGCCTCGACGAACTCGTTCAGGAACGTTTCCGTCGAGACGTACCGCGTCCGGTACGTCGGGTAATGGCTTGCAACATAGTGGGCGATTCCTCGGAGAAGGTGCGTCTTGCCGAGGCCGGAGTCACCGTGGATGAACAGGGGGTTGTAGCTCGCTGCCGGCGTCTCGGCGACGGACAGTGCGGCAGCGTGGGCAAAGCGGTTCGACGGGCCGATGACGAAGTGTTCGAAGGTGAATTTCTCGTCGCGTCCTGCTGGCGCCGGGTTGGTGGGGGCTGGAGCCGGGAGCCCGAGATCAGCGTTCGGGAGCTCGATCTCGGGAGTGTCGTCGGTCGACCAGTCGGTGTCGATCTCGACTCGGACGGAGACGTCGTGCGCAGCCGTTTCGTCGATTGCGTCCTGCACGAGACCGAGGTAACGGCCCTCAATGCGTTCTTTCTGCAGCCCATTTGGGACAACCAGGACAAGCTCTCCTTCGTCGAAGGCCACCGCCTTCGCCCCACTGAAGGTAGTTCGCCACACGGCGTCGCTCACCTGCGCCCGAATGCTGGCCGCACAGTTGTTCCACAGACCGTCAGCGTCCCCAAGATCACCCACGCTCTTCACTTCCTCTCCACAAGGTCGTCCACAGGTGTGGATGACGCATCACGTTCAGGGCGCGAACAACAAGCGTTCGTGGAGTGGTTAAGGCCCCCCGAAGACCCGCAGCCCGTGCGCAGGCGGCGAACATAGCAACAAGGCAACGGGGCGCAAGTTGAGATTGTGGAATACCTCAAAACCCCAGGTCAGAGGTGATTTTTTGCCACTAAATGACATTGATGAAAGATGAAATGACATGAATGTCATTTCACGACCACATCGTTCGTCGGCGACTCGGCACCGGTTGTGCAGCACACTTGGCTGCTACCGGGCGTTGTCGCGCGGTTCCGCATGCCATAGATTTGACGGGTTGACACCTCAGGTTTGTCACCAACAACAAGCCGCATCTGTTCGATCCACACCTCGATCGACAGCACACGAAGGACTCCACCGATGAAGCGTCCCTATCAGCCCAATGTTCGCAAACGTGCCAAGAAGCACGGGTTCCGGTCACGGATGAGCACCCGAGGCGGCCGTGCCGTCCTCCGTTCTCGTCGTCAGAAGGGCCGCGCCCGTTTGTCGGCGTGACCGAACGGCTCGCCGGCCACCGTGCGTTCGCCCGGCTCCGGGCGGAGGGCACGCGACGAGGCCGGGGGCCGATCCGACTGGTCGTCCGACCCGACAGCACCCAGGAGCCACGCTTCGCGTTTGCAATCCCACGTACAGTGGGAACTGCGGTCGTCAGGAATCGAACGAAACGTCGTCTTCGCGCGGTTCTCGTCGACTTGGACCGGACATCACCGGGTCTGCCCGGAGGTGACCACCTGGTCCGGGTCACCGCACCGATCGACGACTGGTCATATGCGACACTGCACACCACGATGGCAACGCTCCTCCTCCCCGATCCGAGTGCTCTCGACGGAGATCGTCGATGAGTCCGGTCGCGCGTCTGTTGCGGGGTGGTGTGCGGATGTATCAGCGCCTTGCTGACGGCCGGCCGTCGCCGTGTCGGTATACCCCGTCGTGTTCCCTCTACGCCGTTGAAGCGCTCGAGCTCCACGGCGCCGTCCGAGGTGGCTGGTACGCCACCCGCCGCCTGTGCCGGTGTCACCCGTGGAGCAGCCACGGCTATGACCCGGTCCCACCTGCTCAGGAGCCCTCATGTTCGACCTGATCGCCCAGGTCCTCGCCTTCTTTTACTCGCTAGTCCCGTCCTACGGCGTCGCGATCGTCCTGCTCACGTTGGCCGTGATGATCGTGGTCACCCCGTTGACGCTCAAGAGCACGCGCTCGATGCTGCAGATGCAGCGTCTGCAACCTGAGCTCAAAGCGATCCAGACGCGATACAAGGACGATCGCCAGAAGATGAACGAGGAGTTGATGGCGTTCTACCAGGAGAACGGCATCAACCCGCTCGGTGGCTGCCTTCCCCTCTTGGTCCAACTGCCCGTGTTCCTCGTGCTCTTCCGTGTTGTACAGGGCATCACACGCCATGCGACAGACTTTGGCCTTGCGTCAGGCTGGATGTCGGGGCGCGGCAGTCTGCAGAGCAGCACAGCAGTCGGACTCAGCGACGATGACCTTGTCTTCGATCCGGAGAACTTGCCGGTCGAGAGCGACATGTTCGTCGACCTCACACAGACAAACGAGATGAATTTCCTGGGCATGGATTTGTCCAAGACGGCGCTCGATGTCGCCGGCGCCAACCTGGTTGATGCACTCCCCTACTTCGTGCTGATCCTCGTCGTCTTAGTTTCGAGCCTGTTCCAGCAGAAGCAGATCCGAGGACGAAGCACCGGGGCACAGATCAATCCTCAGCAGGAAATGATCATGCGCATCCTGCCGTGGATGCTCCCCGTGTTCTCGTTCACCATGCCCGCTGCGCTGGTTGTGTACTTCGTGATTTCGAA
>RGQW01000162.1 GCA_010029945.1 Actinomycetota bacterium
GCAACGCCGATTCGATGCCCGAGGGGTATTCGGGCCATGACCCGATGCCTCGCGTTGCTCTCGTCCCGGGAGTCGGCGCCATCACCACCGGTCAGAACACCGCAGACGCGAAAGTCGCGGCCGACATCGCGGTCCACACCCACGGTGTCGCGCGGACGGTTCTCGACTCCTTCGGTGAACCGGAGCCGTTGAGTGACGTGGAGACGTTCCGCTTCGACTACTGGCCGATGGAGCTATACAAGTTGAGCCTGAAACCGGCACCGGCCGAGTTTGCGGGACGCGTCGCGATCGTCACCGGAGCAGCCGCGGGAATAGGTCGGGGCATTGCGCTGTCTCTCGCGCGGTCGGGCTGCTCGCTAGTCCTCGCTGACCTCGATGCCTCAGGGCTCGACGAGGTCGCCTCGACGATCATCGACGCCGGAGGACCCGAACCGGTCACCCTCGCGGGAGATCAGTCGGATTCCAGCGTGGTGCGCTCGACTGTTGCAACGGCTATCCGACACTTCGGTGGACTTGATGGTGTGGTCATGAATGCCGGGATCGGCGTGACCGGCTCGCTGGCTGAACTCACGGACGAGAAGTGGCGTGCGGCCCTCGACATCAACCTGACCAGCGCCTTCGCGTTGACCCGCGAGTCCATGCGCGCGCTCCAGGTGCAGGGAATCGGTGGTTCCTTGGTGTTCGTGGCGAGCAAGAACTCCTTCAGTCCGGGGGCGGACTTTGGTGCCTACTCGGTGAGCAAAGCGGGAATGGTCCAGTTGATGCGTATCGCGGCGTTGGAAGGCGGAAAGTTTGGCATCCGGTCGAACGCGGTAAATCCAGATGCGGTCTTTGACAATTCACGCTTGTGGGATAGCGGTCTGCGAGAAGAGCGTGCGGCTGCGCATGGGATTGCCCCGGACCAACTAGAAGATTTTTACGCGTCGAGGAACATTCTGAAACGTCGGGTGACGACCGCCGATGTCGCAGCATCGGTGGAGTTTCTTCTTTCGGACCGTTCGTCCCGAACGACAGGATCGGTGATGACCGTCGACGGTGGAGTGGCCGGGGCGTTCCCGCGCTAGATCAACGAGGCCGTCTAGCCCGACTGAACCGTGTGAACCGACTAAACCGACTAAACCGTCTGCACCGATTGCACGAGTCGGCGAGCGTTCTCGGCCAGGTCGCCCCGGTGAAGCGCTCCACCGACGAGGAGTGCGACGTCGATGCCGTAAAAGTCGGTGAGTTCGTTGATTCGATCGAGCGTCATGCCGCCACCGGGGCTCGGCCAGGCCGACGCAAGCGAGCCGAGCGGAGCCAGACATGCCGCTTGAATCGCCGAGCATTGCTGGCGTGAGAAGCTGAAACGCCCTCCGTGGTTGGGGAAGATCGAGATGTCGGCCCCCGCCAATCGCATCAGTGTCCCGAACATGATGCCGTGTTCGATTCCCTGGTCCGGATTCACCACATTGGATCCTAGGAACGAGGGGTGAGCCATGATGGGGAGAGCCAGGTCGTCATCATCGGCAAGAGAGCGCATAGCGTCGAAACCGGAGATGCCGGGCAAGACCAGCAACGCTCCGGCCCCCGCTTCCTTCGCGAAGAAGGCCGCCTCCCGCAAAGAGTCCGCAGGGACATTTAGGCTCGGCATGTATGCGGACGGGTGGCCGGTCTCGGACGCTGCTTCGTTCACCGCTTGGGCGATGGTCGTGACGCGGTCGCGCCACGTGGCCCAGGGTTGATCGGCGAGTCCGTGATCGTCCTTGATGATGTCGAATCCGGCGGTTGCGATGGTCCGAGCCATGGCCGCCAGCGTTTGTGGGCTGGACCCCATTGGCTTTACCGCCGTACACACCAAGGGGCGATCGGAAGCGCCGAAGAGAGATCGAAGGCCCGGAATTCCGAAACGGGGACCGCGGAAATCATCGAGGATCGAGTCGGGTAAGCGCAGGCCGCGGACCCGGACCCCGGGGAACAGCGAGACGTTGCCCCACAACAAGTTGAGCACTTGCACCAGGCCACCACCGGCTACGCCGGGGTCGTATCCAATGGTGATGTCATGGGTGTCATCGTTGAGGACCTGACCGACCACGTCATGTTGAATCCACTCCGGTGCGAGCTCAAAGGGGAACTCGATGGTCTGCTCGACGCGGATCGCGTCGGCGATTGCCCGGGGGTTCTCGGCGGTGATTCGGTAGTCGATTTCGATGAGGTCGCCGGATGCGGCTGCGGTCACAGCGCTTCGACCTTCGCGTTGCTGTGTGTTGCGGCGACGCGTACCTCGGTCAGATCCGAAGCAGAGACACCGAGAGGTCGATCGAGCACGTTCTCGGCCACTCGCACCAACGACAGGGCATCGAGGTGATACTCGGCGAGCAGGTATGGCTGAGACGCTCCATGCGCGTAGGTGTCTCGCAAGCCCATGCGGTGCAAAGGCGTGGCAATCGAGTTTTCCGCCATGACCTCCGAAACAGCCGACCCGAGGCCGCCGGTCGTCAGGTGGTTCTCCATGGTGATGACTCCCGCAGTCGCCGAGCGCAGCGCAGTGACGATGGTCGGATCGGTAAAGGGCTTCAGGGTGGACACATGAAGATGGGACACCGACACGCCTGCTGCGCGGAGCGCGGGAATGGCGCGCAGGGCTTCCTCGGTGAGAATTCCGGAGGTGAGGACGACGAGTTCGGCCGGTGCGTCGAGAGCGTCTCCTCCGAGACTGAGGACTCGTGCCCGATTGAACTGCATCGGTTCATCTGCCGGGAACAGTCGTGGAACCTCACCGCGCAGCATGCGAACGTAAACGGGCCCGTCCACGGCGTGGGCGACGTCGACGACCGATTCGACCTCGGTCGCATCGCCGGTTTCCACGATCGTCATGTTGGGAATAGCGCGCATGACCGCGACATCATCGATGGCTTGATGGGTGACGCCCCCGGGAGTAGTGATGCCGGGAAGGAAGCCCACGAGTCGAACCTTGAGGTTGGGGTAGGCCACGGACATCTGCAATTGATCCAGCGGGCGGCGGTAGAGGAACACCGCGAACGTGTGAAGCCAAGGTTCGAAGCCCTCCCGGGCGAGACCTGCGGCGAAACTGAGCATGTTCTGCTCCGCCATTCCCATGGAGAAGAAACGGTCAGGGTAGGTGTCTCGCCACTTGCCCACCTCGCAGGAATTAGTCAAGTCTGCGCTGAGAACGAGAACCTCTGGTTTGTCGGCGGACCAGTTGATGAAGTTGTCCACGTGGGGACGGGTCACGATCTCGATGTTCGAACGAGTGCTCATGCCTGACCCCCCGACGACGGGACGGGTTCGCTGGAGACGAGGGTTTCGTAGAACTCCTCATACTTCGCACGCTCGTCATGACCGGTGAAACGCAGGTAGTGCAGCACCGGTCGGCGCTCGTTCATCAAGGGCACGCCACGAACGGGGTCGGTATAGGCCAGAACAAAGTGCGGGCGCCCAGTGGGCCGTTCCAAGGCGTGGGTCAGAGCGGCGATGTTGTGTCCGTCGACCGAATCGGCGCTCGCGCCGAAGGCCTTGATCTTCGTGGCCAAAGGTTCGATGTTCATGACCGAGTCCATGGGGCCGTCGCACTGGGCTCTGTTGACGTCGACGACGACGCGAACCGAATCCAAGCCGTAGAA
>RGQW01000163.1 GCA_010029945.1 Actinomycetota bacterium
GGAGGAGTCGACACTCAGGGCGGGCCAACGACCCGTGGTCATCGCATATAGAAGACAACCAAGGCCGTCGACATCGGCGTCGGGGGCGGCTGGATCAATCGGACCGAAGAGAGCAGCATCCACCGCCAACCCGCGAAGCCGAATCTCGCCGGCCTCCGTCCACAGCAGTGCGGTGGGTCGAAGTCGGCCGTGACCGATGTCGTGTTGAGCGCAGTTAGCGAGGGTGCGGGCAACTTCGGCGATGGTCTGCACAGCCACCGTGGGATCGAAGAGCCCGCCGCCAGAGAGCCTGTCGGCGAGGTGCTGGCCGTGGGCCCACTCGCTGACGATGGCGGTGCGCGCTGGCTCTTCGTTGTCGCCGGGAACATCCATGACATCGAGGATCCGCAACAAACGGCGATCGTCGACCAAGGCTGCCGCGCGCGCGGCACCCAGCACCCGGTTCAGTCGAGAGTCGTCCTTGCGGATCAATCGGATAGACACAGCACGGTCGAGAACATCATCGTGACCGCGCCACAACTCGGTCGGGAATTGTCGATAGCCGTCGAACTGCTCGGTGGGGGAATGCAGGCTGATGCGCTCGTGGAGGACGTAACGGTCGATGCGACGCTCGCCGCCACCGTTACCTGCGTTCTTTGTGTCGTTCATCGGCGCACCACACGTGATTTCACCATGGCGACGGCGGCAGATACCTCGCGGACGCGCAGAAGCCACGCGGCGAAGAAGAAGGTGGGAACCCCGACGATGACCGCGGCCATGATGAGCACAAGCGACGTCAGTTGCGTGTTTAGACCGTCACTGATGAGCAGATCCAGGGTGGCGGTGCGGGTCAGGCCAGCCACCAGGACCGCGACACCTCCCGCGATGAGCAGGCGAAGCAGAACCCACGCTGTCGCACCGGATTGCAGTGAACCGAGGCGGTGCGCCAGCCACCACCACAGCACAACGAAGCCGCACCAATAGGCCAGGACGTATCCAAGTGCTATGCCGGCGATCTGCGGACCGCCAGCGGATGTGACGCCGAGGTCCGTCAGGAAAGCGAAGAGCCATAGGACGAGGGCCAACATGATGACGGAGAAGATGACGGTGACCACGAACGGTGTTCGGGTGTCCTCCATGGCGTAGAAGCCGCGTAGGAGCACGTAGAACAACGTGAACGGCACAAGCCCGATCATGAATATCGAGACAACGTCACCCATCACCGCCGCTTGATCGGTGGTGGCTGCTCCGTAGCCGAACAAGAGAACGGAGACATCGGAGCCGAGAACGAACAGCATGGCTGCAATCGGAACGACCAAGGCGGCGACCAGGCGCATGGCACCCGCGACGTCCTCCCCGACCTCTTTGAGTTTGCCTTCGTGGGCCAAGCGACTCAAGGCGGGTAGCAACGCGGTCACGATCGAGATCGTGATCACGCTGTGCGGGAGCATGAACACCAGGTGCGCCTTCTGATAGGTCGTAATGCCGGCTGCGGTGGCGCCGGAGGCTGCAGCATCGACGTTCGCTTGCGCCGCAAGGCGGGTGATGACGATGTAGGTGATCTGATTGACGAGAACCAAACCGACCGTCCAACCCGCCAGTTTGGCCGCCTTGCCGAGCCCGTGGCCTTTCCAGTCAAAGCGCGGCCGCCACCGGTAACCCGCCCGGCCGAGGACGGGGACCAGAATCGCCGCCTGCACAACCACGCCGGCCGTCGTGCCGATTCCCAGAAGCAACACTTGACCGGTGGTCAATGCTCCATCCGCAGCCGCTGACGTGCCGGCGACGATGATGAACAACACGAACGTCGTGATGGCGACAACATTGTTCGCTATCGGTGCGAACATCGGCGCCCCGAAGGTGCCGCGAGCGTTCAGGACCTGACTCAACATCGTGTAGGCGCCGTAGAAGAAGATCTGCGGAAGACACAGACGCGCGAAGGCGACAGCGAGGTCGTACTGGCTCTGCGGGTAATCCGCGGGCGTGTAGAGATCGACGATCCAGGGAGCAGCGACGACAGCGAGAATGGACAGGGCGAGCAGGACCGACCCGGTCAGTGTGATGAGACGGTCGGCGTAGGCGTTTCCTCCGTCGTCGTCCTTCTCCATCCGTCGAACCAGCTGCGGAATGAATACGGCGTTGAGGGCGCCGCCGACGACCAGGATGTAGATGATGGTCGGCAGGGAGTTTCCGAGCGAGTACGCGTCGGAGACGAGGTAGAAGCCGAGAGCGGCGGCGAGGGCGATGTCTCGCGCAATGCCCGTGATGCGTGAGACCACCGTCCCGGTGGCCATCACGGTGCTCGGCCCGAGAAGTGCCCTTGTCCTACTCATCGCTCACCCGTGGGCGGCGTGGATTGGTCCTTTGTGTTGATCGTTGATTCGTGTGGATCTATCGGATCATCAGAGCCGCCGGAGTCGTCCGGCCCGCTCGAGCTGGCGAGCCGGATCCGACGTGCCACCCCGATCACGACGAAGATCACGATGGCGATGAACGCAACGATGACGACCCATGCGGCTGCCCGGGCGTAGGCGGTGCTCGCGACGTCGATCCGTGCGCCCTCCCCGAAAGCGGTGCCATCGGGAGTGAGTAGTTGTACGCGAACCGGGAGTGTGTTGCCGCCGACAACCCGCGCCTCGATGTCGACGCTCACCTTCTTGCCCGGCTCCACTTGAATTCCCTGCAGCGGTTCGGATTCGAGCCGGATTGCTGGTGACGCCCGCAACTGCACTCCGACGGTGACGGTGCGGTCGAGTGAGTTCTCGATGGTGATCGGCACGCGACCGCTGTCACCGGAGAACGTCACGGTCCCTTCCGAGAGCACACCAATCTGCGCCACCTGCTCGTTGAGTTGGGTGGAGATGTTGTTCAGCAACGCGGCTCCGACGGTGGGTTCGGAGCGCCATGCAGATGACTCGGCGCGCAAGAGCGCGGCAGCGTAGGTGTCGGAAATACCGATGGGGTTATCGAGCACGCTCGTGAAGGCGGCGAGCTCGTCGCTCGTGCGACGAACATCCTGCATGTAGGCGTCGGGCAACTCGGCTGCCTGTGCCTGCTTGCCGTAGTCCCGGCGATCACGGCGCAGTGGGTTGACCGGCTCGTCCAGGAGATCGGTGAGTGTCAACGGCTTCATCCATGGTGCTGTCACGGTCGCCTTGAGCAGTGCGTTGACCACGGTCCCCGAGGGATCCCAGCGAATATCGTCCGGCCCGACGACGACTGCCCGTGAAGCCGCATCCTCGGGGATAGTGCCCGCGAGCACCCCGGATTCAGCGAGGAACGCTTGGCGAATCTCGATAGCGTCCGATCGATTTCGTTGGGGCTCGGTAAGTAGAGCCGACATGCGAGGTTCGCGAAGCACGGCTTGCACAGCACCCACGGAGGTGCTGAGAACTGCGCGGCCCGTGTTGGCGCCGGCGTAGGCGTCCCGGGCGGGAATCGCCCTGCCGGACAAGATGATGGTGCGCACACCGGCGGAGGCGACAAGGTCGGCGGTTTCGGGGTCGATCCGTCCGAAAGGTGCCCAATACGTGCCACCGATGACTTGCTGATCGAGGACCGCGGACGACAGGGGTGCGGAGGAAGTAACAGCCCGCACAACGTCGGTGGGCATACCGGCACG
>RGQW01000164.1 GCA_010029945.1 Actinomycetota bacterium
TCGGTTCCGACGATCATCGTCGGTCGATTGTGTGAAACGGTTGGGGTCGAAGTCAGGAGCCGTCGCCATCGCGAGGATCTCGCCCGTGCGAACATCCATCACAACCGCGGTCGCACTCGATGCACCGGATCGTTGTACGACTCCCTGAAGAGCTTCCTGGGCGACGAATTGAACGTCGCGATCGATGGTCAGCTGGACGTCCGATCCAGCGACCGCCGCGGTGGACGATTGATTCTGTGTCGGAATCACGCGGCCGCCTGGACCGCGCTCGTAGGTCTGCTGTCCCGGGGTACCGGTGAGGATGTCGTTGAAGGCCGATTCGATGCCGGCTCCACCCGATCCGTCTCCCTGCACGAAACCAACGATGTGCGAGGCCAGGTCGCCTGCCGGGTACGTGCGCTGCGAGGTTTCTTCACTGAAGATGCCCGGTAGTCGAAGGGAGCTGATCCGGTCCCATGTTTCGGGTGTCACTCCTTTCGCCACATACATGAAGCGCTTTTCGCCGGTAAGTCGATCGGCCAGCACGTCTTGCGGAACTTCAAGGATCGGTGCGAGTTCCACCGCGAGTGCAGCCGGATCCTCGATCAACGTTTGATCCGCGGTCAAGTCGCGGGCTTCGACCGTTACCGCCAGTGCTTGGCCGGTTCGATCCAGGATGCTGCCGCGATAGGCCGGGATCTCCAGAGTTCGCAGCCGCTGGCTGAGCGCGGCATCCGCAAGAGCCTCGCCTCGTACCGCCTGGAGGTCCACTAGACGCGCTGCGAAAACAGAAGCGACGACAGCTGTTGCCAGAACGAGAGCGGTGCCCCGGCGCCGAGCATTGCCTCGACGGAAATCACCCGGAGTGTGATCGTCTCCCCCGGAACCACGACCTCCAGGAGCCTCGCGGCGCGGTCGTTGACTCTGGGTCTGCTTCGTTGGGTAGCCGGTCGCCATCACTGCCCCGCCTGTCCCAGCTCAGCGCCATCGACTTCTCCCCCGCGGGGTCCGTCAGGGCCCACCAGGACAGCCCCGTCGGTCGTGGCTGTTTGACGCAAGGCCTGACGTTCTTCATTACGACGTGCCTGCTGCGTCGCCGCGTCGCCGGTGGGCTGAGCAGCAGCGTCGACAAGAACCGCGCCATCCCCGACCTGCCGTCGCTGCGCGGGCGGCAGTTCTTCTCCGCGCCCATCGACAGGAAGAGGATCGATGAGCGTCGCAGTCAAGGAGCCTGCGAGATTCACTGTCCGAGTGCGATCACCGGGAGCAGGTTTGGCTTTTCCGCGAACCTTGCCGCTTGGAATGGTGAGGAAGACCGGGCGTGTGGCCGGGACCATGCCCAGCGCACGGGCTTTCGATTCGAGTACCGGCGGAGCGGCGACAGCAGCGATCGCTTGGGTCAACGAAGCTTCGGTTCGTGCGAGCTCACGTTGTTGCGACTGCAACTCACTCACGACGAAAGCTGTCTGGGCGACGGACGTGTTGATCAGCAACATGACGATGAGCCCCAACGCCAACACGATGGTGACCACCACCGCGAACAACCCTCGACTCGCCCGTTCTGGTCGTAGCGGAGCTACCAGTCGCAGGTGGGGGCGATCGTTTCGCAGTCGGCGTCCGGCCGCCTGAGTGGCGAACTCGGTGCTTTCCGACGGCAGCGAAAGGGCGGATGGGTCCGCCAGAGGCGATTCGGCAGCGGACGACGTGACGCTCATGCCGCGACCCGCTCGACGGCGCGCAATCGAACCGAAGCTGCCCGTGAGTTGGATTCCACTTCGGCATCCGACGCCATTTCGGCGCCCCGCGTGAGCAACCTGAAGGACGGCTGCATGTCCTGGGGAACAACGGGAAGATCCGGTGGCGCATCGATGGATGTGCGCGCCGCGAACTCTGACTTGACGATTCGGTCTTCGAGCGACTGGTAGGACAGCACCACGATGCGGCCGCCCACGCTGAGGACATCAAGCGCTCGGGGGAGAGCTCCACGCAGCACCGTCAGTTCTGCGTTGACCTCAATACGCAAGGCCTGGAAGGTGCGCTTCGCCGGATTTCCTCCTCGTCGCCGGGCTGCGGCGGGGATGGCCTCCTTGACGATCGATGCCAACTCTGACGATCGGGACACTCGGTGACTTTCTCGAGCGCGCACGATTCCGCGTGCGATGCGGGGTGCAAACTTCTCCTCGCCGAATTGCCGAAGAATGCGAACAAGATCTTCTTCGGCGTAGTCGTTCACGACATCCGCCGCCGTCAAGGCGTCCCCGGGGTTCATCCGCATGTCCAGCTCGGAATCCTGCGCGTACGAAAACCCCCGTCGCGCTTCGTCCAATTGCATGGACGAGACCCCGAGGTCGAACAGCACGCCATCGGCACACGCGATTCCCTGGTCGGCGAGGATGGAGGGAATCTCGTCAAACACGGCATGCACCAGATGCACTCGCTCCCGACTCGCGGATAGTCGCTCTGCGGCGATCTCGAGAGCCTCGGGGTCTCGATCAATGCCGATGACGCGAATTGCGGGGAATCGATCCAGAGCCATCCGCGAATGACCACCCAACCCAACCGTCGCGTCAACGAGGACAGCACCTGGCTCCGTAAGGGCCGGTGCCAGCAAGGCGAGGACGCGCTCGCTGGCAACGGGCGTGTGGTGAATGAGTGGTGATGTCACGAGTCGACTTCCCCATCGACCGGGACGTGCGTCCCGAGCGCGGGTCTAGGCCCAGCCCGCCACGACGACGGAAACGACATAGAGGACCGTTCCGGTGGCGACACCGGCGACCATGACGGCCACACCCGTGCGGACGGGGTGAAACGTCGATGTCACGTCGGGAATTTCGTCGATTGCTGCCATGTCCTTCTCCTTGTTCGCGGTTGAGATGAACGTCTATTCGGGTGTTGGTTGGTTCGGCTTGCTCGGTGTGGTGCTGAAAGGGACCAGGTCGGTCAGGTCCCCGCCCGCTTTGCGCTTCCTGGCACCGGGGAAGGGGTGCCAGGGGGTGCCCAGCGGGAGGAGGCCTCACCGCCTGTGTCACATCACGCCTGGAATCACCTCCTCGTCTATTCCGGAGAAGTCGTCCTCCTGGCTTCCCAGGTAGGACTCCCACGTCGAGGAATCCCAAATCTCGGCGGTGGTTCCGTTGCCCACCACGATCACGTCGCGATCGAGACCCGCGTACTCACGCAGGGACGTCGGCACCGTGATCCGCCCCTGACGGTCGGGGATCTCATCTGAGGCGCCGGAAAACAGCACCCTCAAGTAGGCCCGAACACGAGCGTCGGACCGCGACGCCTCGTTCAGACGCTCTGAGTAGGCGGAGAACTCCGCGGCCGGCCACACGACGATCGATCGGTCCTGACCCTTGGTCAGCACCAGGCCGGCGGCCAATTGCTCGCGAAATTTCGCCGGGAGAACCAGGCGGCCCTTGTCATCCAATCGAGGAGCGTGGGTGCCCAGAAACATTGGCTGCCCTTCCCCTCTCACACCACTTTGACCCCATTAGCCACTGTGGTAACCCCAAGTGCCTCCAATGTACTCCATTTTCCTCCACCGTCAACCCCCTTTCACCAAGAATTTCCCCTTGGTTCCCCGGCGGCTCCACGTCGGTTTCCCAGCGGCTCCCCGGC
>RGQW01000165.1 GCA_010029945.1 Actinomycetota bacterium
TCCATGGCCATCGCTGTCGCCTGCGTGGTGGGCTTCATCGCCCTGAATCTGGTCCGCGGCCGCCAGGGACGCGTGTGGCAGGCGGTACGAGACGACCCGATCGCGGCCGCGGTGTCGGGAATTTCCCCAGCTGGATCGAAGATCAGCGCTTTTGTCGTCAGCAGCCTGTTCGCAGCCCTCGCAGGAGCCGTTTTCGCCCAGATCCTGACCTATGTGGGCCCGGGTGCCTTCACGCTCGGGCTGTCTTTGTCCCTTCTCGTCGGCATCGTCTTGGGGGGACGGAACTCCTTCATCGGAGCCATCATCGGAGCGGTGATCTTGGTGTGGCTTCCGGAATTCGTCCTCGACGTGTCCGCGGATCGCGGATGGCAGGACCAGATAACCAATAACGCGCCCAACTTCATCTATGGCCTGCTGGTGGTTCTGGTGGTCCTCGCGGCGCCGGGGGGAATCGTCGGGGGGATCCAGAGCCTCGCCGGACGACTCCGTGGGCAGGCCAAGTCCTCCTCGAGTCCCTGACCGCGGAGCCCGTCTCGTAGCGAAGGCGCCGGTTCGCCCCGGCGTGACCTCCTAGCGGGCGCCCCTAGGGGAGATCCCTTTGGGGAGGGGGCTTTGTTTCGGGAAAGGCGTTGCCCTCTGGGGCAGTTGTGACTACCCTCACGTCAACGTACGTTCACCTTGTATTTACATCGCACCGGCGACGTGAGGGTGACGTTCTTGAAGGGGAGGAATCCACGTGGGTAAGGCTTTCGCTACGCGAGCAATCGCCGTCGCCTCGATCACGGCGTTGGGTATTGCAGGCTCGATCAGTCCGGCTTCAGCGGCAGACCCGGGGGTGACGAAGTCCAAGATCACCATCGGTATGACGACGCCCCTCACGGGACCGGCGGCACCCGGCTACAAGGACATCGCCCCGGCCGCCAAGGCCTACTTTAAGTACGTCAACGCCAACGGTGGGATCAACGGCCGCAAGGTCGACCTCAAGGTGTACGACGATGCCTACAACCCCGCCAAGACCAAGGTGGGCACCAACCAGCTCATCAACCGCGACAAAATCTTCGCGATGTACGGAGCCCTCGGCACCCCGACGCACTCCGCCGTGGTTCAGGACCTCAACCGTCGCGGCATCCCCGACGTCTTCGTCAACACCGGTGGAGCGGCCTTCGACAACCCCCGCCGCTACCCGATGACATTCCCCTACTTCCCGTCCTACATCGTGGAAGCCAAGGCCATGGGGTACTACATCAGCAACACGTCGTCTCTCAAGAGCAAGCGTGCGTGCTTGATGTATCAGGACGGTGAATTCGGCCAGAACGCCAAGACAGGCTTCAAGGCTGCAGGCATTAACTTTGCCGAAGAGACGTCCTACTACTCCGGCCAGCAGTTGGCAGGCTTCCAGTCCCAGGTGACCACGCTCGCCCGTGCCAAGTGCGAACTGGTGGTCTTCTTCGGTGTGACCTCCGCCACCGCCGTTCTTCTGGGCACTGCGGCGAAGGCTGGCTTCAAGCCAACCTGGATGGTCACCTCCGTTGGGTCCGATCCGGACATCATTGGGGCGCTCGCCGGCTCGAAGGCGCTGCTGAACGACGTGTACGTCCCGAGCTGGATCGTTCCGATCCAGGACACCAGCAATGCCTACGTCAAGCAGATGAAGGTCATCGCCAACCGTGCGGGGCTCCCGTGGAACTTCTACACGTACTACGGAATCAACACCGCATACGTCCTGGCTCAGGCTCTCGAGTCAGCGGGACCGAACCTCACTCGCAAGGGCTTCGTGAAGGCGCTGGAGAAGAACGCCAGTAAGTTCCGCTCAGCGGCTGTTGTCCCGATGCGCTTCAGCAAGTCGTCCCACCAGGGCTTGACCGGCTTCTACATGGGCCAGTACGACGCGGCTGGCAACGTTGATCGTCTCACCAAGTACATCATGGTGGCGACGAGCTCCAGCTCCGGCAAAGCTAAGAAGGCCGCATACCGGCCCGCTGGCCCGACCAAGAAGCTGCTGCCGTAAGCGGCGCGTAGCGAAAGAAAGGATTGACATGAGAATCTCTCTATCTCGCCGCGTCACCGCGGTGGTAGCGGCCCTCGGACTAGCGCTCGTCGCTGTCCCGGCTTCAGCGGCCAACGCCGACGACCACGCATGTGGCCTCGGCGAGACCTGTGACGGTGTGCTGAGCGGACCGCTCGGCGACAGCACCTTCAAGATCAAAGTTCCGGAAAACTTCAACGGAACTGTGCTGTTGTACTCCAAGGGGTACAGCTCTAGTGTGCCGATACCCGCGGGGATCGCCGTACCATTGGGCTACGCCGATAGCCCGTACTACTCGCCCATGACTATTCCAGGGCTCGGCGCAGGTTACGCAGCAAATGGGTCAGCAACGGTTGTCCCGCCCGGTGCGGCCGAGGCCGAAAGTGTGCTCCTAAATCAGGGCTACGCGCTAGCTGGAACCGGCTTGGCGAGGCAGGGCTGGGCGGTTGCTCAGGGAGTTGAGTCGGGTGAAAACCTCATCAAGTACATCAACGGTGGGGGCATTAAGGGCGTCAAGCAGATTATGGCGTGGGGTACGTCCATGGGTGCCGAGACGACTCAGGCACTCATCCAAGACAACCCCGGGAAGATCGCCGGGTCTCTTCCGGTGTGCATGGCGTCTGTTGACTTTTTCGGTGATACCTATATGACTGCCCTGTACACATGGAAGACGCTCATCGATCCCACTATCAAGGGTTACAACTACGCCCCGGGACAAGCCGGGTATGCGCAGGCAATGGGTGATCTCCAAAAGATCCTCACAACCCTCGGTGCTGTGGCATCGGGGCAGGCCACGGTTTCCTCCGTCGGCTATCCGATCGCGCTTTCGAATCTGCTAGCAGGCCTGCTGGCAGGGTTGCCGACAGTGTCGCCAACGTATGACGGGGTGACCGTCAACCCCGCGGTGGCAACTCTGGGAACAGCCGGAGCCATCGCAGGTGGCTATTCACCACTGAGTTCCGGGCAGTCCGCGGCAGCGGCCATGCTCCAAAACGTCGGTGGGATTATCGGCACCGGTATCACCCTGCAGCTCGACCTCGAGGGGCAGGCGCGAGTCATCGGATCCATCCCTGCCAGTGAGGGTGCCGCATATGTTGGAAACGTTGGTGTGAACTACAGCGAACTGCTTTCCGCTGAGCAGCGGGGTGAATTCGAAGACACCTTCGCCACGGCAGGACCGGGTGTTCTCGATGCGATGTTGGCTGCACTGGCAGCTGGCGAACGAGTTGAGGCTAATCCGGTTGCGGCGAAGGTCGTTTTTGGCCTTCCCTCCGCGTCTGCGACGTACAACAACAAGCCGACGGTCGCGCTCGCCGGGACGTACGACCTTCGAGTTCCAGGCGTGACGGGTGACTTCTACGAAGGTATGGCTACCTCGAAGAAGGGCAAGAAAGCGGTCAAGAAGGGCATGTTGAAGGCCGCTGCCTACTACTCGGTGCCACCGGCAGACGGGTGGACGTCGTTCGAACCCGGGGCGAAGTCTCCGAGTGCAGCGCTTTCTGCCCTGAAGCTCGGCGGGTCGGGTGTCGGCAGTTGTCCGTTCAC
>RGQW01000166.1 GCA_010029945.1 Actinomycetota bacterium
ACGTGTGGACCAAAGATGTGGATAATATTGGGGATAACTCACCCCATTGTGTCCGTTTTGAGCGATCCGTGCATCTATCCCCATCTGTGGATCACCTGTGGACAGGTTCGGGGGAACCCCTCGTAGGGAGAAACCGCACTTGTGGACGAAATTGCCCTCACTGGGGACGGACAACCGATGTTCTTTTCCTATCCCCAAACCACCGGCCGTCATCCACGCGCCCACCCACAGTCAGTCCCCAACGCAATAGCCCGCATTTACGAGGGAATTCCCCGTTGTACACAGAATCCACATCCCCTATGACGGTGACTACTTATCTTCATTCATCAATAACTACACAACCTTCACGGACGTCCCCGTGGATATCTCCCCTAGTCTTCGTCAATCGCCGTTTGTCGTGGGCGTCTTTGGCTAAACGCACCAGTCGACCCGTAGGTAAAGGAGTGGACGAGTGAAAATTCGAGTGGAACGAGACTCGCTCGCCGAGGCTGTTGCATGGTCGGCTCGTACGTTGCCGAACCGACCGAGCTTGCCGGTACTTGCTGGCCTCGTCATTTCCGCCAGTGACTCGCAGGTGGCCCTCAGTGGCTTTGACTACGAGGTTTCGACTCGAGCGAGCATCGAAGCAGATGTGGAAACCGAAGGATCGGTTTTGGTGTCCGGCCGTCTGCTTGCCGACATCGCCCGCTCACTGCCCGCACAACCGGTGGTCATGGCCGCCGAGGGCTCTCGCGTCGTGATCACCTGCGGACGTTCGAATTTCACCCTTCCCACACTCCCGCTGGACGACTATCCGTCACTGCCGGAGATGCCCCAGTCGAGTGGAACGATCGACGCGTCCTCGTTTGCGCATGCTGTGAGCCAGGTGGCGATTGCGGCAGGTCGTGACGACACGCTTCCAACATTGACCGGCGTCCGGGTGGAAGTAGACGGATCGACCATTGTGATGGCGGCGACGGACAGGTATCGATTGGCTGTACGTGAATGCGAGTGGTCGCCGAGTGATTCGAAAACGCACGCAGAATTGCTGGTGCCGGCGAAAACCATGTTGGACACCGCGAAGTCGCTGGCGTCGGCCGACGAGGTCACGATTGCTTTGGCGCCTGAAGGTGAACGGCTCATGGGCTTCGAGGGTGCGGACCGGAGGACAACGACGCGACTGCTCGATGGTGAATTCCCCAAGTACCGATCGCTGCTTCCAAGCGAGTCGTCGACGCACGCCCGCGTGGACACAGCGTCACTGATCGAAGCGGTCAAGAGAGTGGCCCTGGTTGCGGAACGGAACACTCCACTGCGATTGACGTTCAGCGGATCCGAGGTGGCTCTTCGAGCAGGCAACGGGAGATCGCGTTCAACCCCGTGTACCTGCAGGACGGCTTGACATCGATTGACGCGGAGACCGCACAATTCGCCTTCACCCAAGCCACACGGCCGGCAGTCATCACCGGAATGGTCGACGGGACTTCCGTCGAGGAATACCGGTACCTCCTCATGCCTGTTCGGCTGACTGGCTGACCATGTGGGTTCAGGCACTGAGCCTGACGGACTACCGCTCCTACCCGCAGGTGGATATCGAGTTCACACCTGGAGTGTCCACGCTCGTTGGTATGAACGGGCAGGGAAAAACGAACATCGTCGAGGCGATCGCCTACCTGGCAACCCTCGGTAGTCATCGGGTATCCACGGACGCTCCGTTAGTTCGACAAGAAGCCGAACACGCGGTCATTCGTGCCCGGGTGCGAGAAGAAGAGCGCTCAGTGTCTTTGGATCTGCAGGTCAACCCCGGCGGATCTAACAAAGCTCGCATCAATCGATCGCCGGCTACCAAAGCCGCAGACATCCTGGGGATCGTCCGTTCGGTGCTTTTCGCACCCGAAGATCTATCTCTCGTCCGGGGTGATCCCGCAGACCGGCGACGGTTCCTTGATGACCTGTCCGTGCAACGACATCCACGCATGTTGGGAGTGAAGGCGGACTACGACAGAGTTCTTCGACAACGTAATGCCCTGCTGAAGTCCGCAGGGGGACGTCCATCGGCGTCGATGAGTCAAACCCTCGAGGTATGGGACGACCAACTGGTAGAACTCGGTGCCGACATCATTCGCCAGCGATCACAACTCGTTCACGATCTCTCACCACACGTCCAAACTGCGTACGAGTCGATCGCGCAGGGAGCCACCGTCGATGTTCGATACAGGCCGTCGTCACCCAGCGTCAACGACGAACACGCAACAGATGCCCTACCCGAGGCTTTTCGTCAGGACCTACACGAGCGACGAGAAGACGAGTTTCGACGCGGGATCACCCTGGTCGGTCCGCACCGAGACGATGTCGACCTGGTGCTCGACGGTCTTCCAGTGAAGGGGTACGCGTCGCACGGTGAATCGTGGTCCATGGCCTTATCGCTGCGCTTGGCGGCGGCGGAGGTTCTCCGCGGCGACGACGTGGACCCGATCATCATTCTCGATGATGTGTTCGCCGAACTCGACACGACCAGACGAGATCACTTGGCGGCCATGGTCCAAGGAGTGACCCAGGTCTTTATCACCGCGGCGGTGCTCGACGATGTTCCGGCCGAGCTCGCCGGTGCTCGATTCACGGTCACCAAGGGACAGGTGACGGCGGCATGACGTCCGATGATGCCCACACCCCGGACGGCGAGGAGTCGGATCTTCGGGCTGCGTCCCGTGCGTTTCAGCGGGCCCGGTCGAGTGGGGTGTCGTCCGCGGGAGCATCTTCCGGAAACTCACCGGGACGAACATCGAAGGGGCGCTCGAAGCCACCCGGTGCACGAGCAGGGAAATCTGGCGATCCAACCTTGATGTCGACCGCGCTCGCAGAGTTCCTCAGCCACCAGGGATGGGAAGACGACGCTGCGCGCGCTGGCCTATTTGAACAGTGGCCAGAGATCGTCGGTGAGGACGTAGCCGAGCACGTCCACGTCGAGTCGTGGAACGACGGCCAGTTGGTGTTACGAGCGGACTCGACCGCCTGGGCCACCCAGGTGCGCCTACTGACGGCATCCCTCCTGGAGCGGGTGCGTGCGGCCCTGGGCCCGGATGTGGTGGAGAGCGTGCAGGTGAAGGGCCCCCAGGCGCCCTCGTGGCGCGCGGGCCCCCGGGTGGTCAAAGGTCGTGGCCCCCGCGACACCTACGGGTAAACCAGGCCCGTCGGGGCGCCATCCAGAATGGCACGACGCAGGCCTACAACATTCACCAACGGTTTATTAGGGAATATCAGTACCCCTGTACGCTACCTGGGGGTCCGTGAGCCATATCAGGCATTCTCGTCCGTTTTTTCGCAGGTCGGTGTGCTCAGAATCGGTCCGGCGGAGGTAGAATGGGACCGTATTCCTCCCATCCCCGGAGTTGCCCTGGAGAGCCACTCCATGGAGGCCCGCCATGCCCTCGGAAACACCGAGGCGTCTCGTCAGGAAAGGCAGGACCCGGTGTCCTACGACGCAAGTGCGATCACCGTTCTCGAGGGCCTTGATGCCGTCCGCAAACGCCCGGGCATGTACATCGGCTCCACCGGTGAGCGGGGCCTGCACCACCTCGTCTACGAAGTCGTC
>RGQW01000167.1 GCA_010029945.1 Actinomycetota bacterium
CGCCGACGGTCGCAGAGGAATGCGCGGCGTCCGACAAGGATGCTGGGTGCGACCCCGGAACAACCCGCGCACTACTGGCGCTTCTCGCACCCGAGATCGTCGACACAACGCACCCTCGCGACCTCAGCGAGGGTCAGCGACTGCTGTTGGTGTTGAGTCTCGTCCTGGCGGCTCGGCCCGGAGTGATCTGCCTTGACGAGCCCACCCGCGGGCTGGACTACTCAACCAAGGAACGCCTCGCCGGCGTCATCTCCGATCTTTCGTCGGCCGGTCACACCGTCATCGTCGCAACGCACGACGTCGAACTCGCCGCCGACGTGGCGTCTCGCGTGATCATCCTCGCCGACGGCGAAATCGTTGCCGACGGATCCACCGCAGACGTCATCACCTCCTCGCCGATGTTCGCACCACAGGTCGCCAAGATCCTGGCTCCGCAACCGTGGTTGACCGTCGAGCAAGTCCGTCAGGCACTCGCGCAGGATTCGGCATGAGCACCAGGACCATCACCCGCACCGCGAAAGCCATTCCTCTGGGCACCCGGTCGATTCTCGCGGTGTCTTTGGCATCCGTTGTCGGCTTGATCGCCTTCTTGTGGCCGTTCCTCGCCGCCCCCGAGTCGGCTGTCGTTGCTCACGCCACCGATGCACCGTTCTTCTTCGCACTGCTGGTGCCTTTGGTGTTGGTGGTTGTTCTTGCGCAATTCGCCGACGGCGCCATGGACGCCAAGTCGATTGCTCTGCTCGGCGTTCTCTCCGCAGTCATCGCCGCATTGCGGCCGCTCGGGGCGGGGGTGGCCGGAATAGAACCCATTTGGGCGGTGCTCATTCTCGGCGGCTTCGCGTTGGGGCCCGGGTTCGGTTTCGTCTTGGGTTCGGTGTCGCTATTCGCCTCCGCACTCATCACCGGCGGCGTCGGGCCCTGGCTCCCCTTTCAGATGATCGCTGCCGCATGGATCGGCATGGGCGCGGGTCTCATCGCGAGAATCCCCGTCGTCCAGCGGTTCACCTCGAACCACCACTGGCGCGAGGTGCTCATCGTTGCCGGGTACGCCCTTCTTGCCGCTGTCGCCTACGGCTTCGCCCTCAATTTGTGGTTTTGGCCATTCACCATCGACCTCGCGCCGGCCATCGCGTTCCAACCCGGCGCCCCCGCAGTGGAGAACGTTGCCGCGTGGCTTCGCTTCAGCGTCGTCACCTCACTCGGGTTCGACATTCCCCGAGCCCTCCTAGCCGCCGGGTTGATCCTGATCGCGGGCAGAGGCGTGCTTCTTGCTCTGCGACGGGCCAGCCGCCGAGCGGCGTTCGACCACGTTGTTGACTTCGCGCCGCATGAGGGCGTGGCGAATACCTCCGACCCGCGCACACCATCGGGCACCTAGCCCTCGTCGGTATCGACAATCGCCCGCGTCACCGGCGGCAGCAGTGACACCGCGATGCCGATGACTGCAGCCACCACCAACGCTGCCCCCACGACGCGGGTTCCCGCATCGGGAGCAGCGGTGAGCGGAACACCCACCACGAGGCCCAGAAGCTGCGCGAGGATGAAGGGCGCACGCGCTCCATACTTCGACAGCCACCACCCACGGGCGATGGCAATCAGGCCGACCCCAAGAGCGGCGAAAATGACGACCTGTAACACCAGGGCCGGAAGGTTAGAGACTTCCGGTGGTCCGGTCAGACCGACCCGGATGCCCTGAATGACGTCGTAGATCGCGTAACCGACGAGCACGATGCCCTCTGCAGCAGCGATTGCCGCCAGCACGATGAGCAAGGGTTGCGTCGGTTTCGGCACGTCGGCGAGCATAGGCTCCCTGCCATGCGGGCGCTGTTGGTCGTCAACCCACGCGCCACCACCACGTCGACCAGAACCACCGATGTGATCGTGCAGGCGCTGTCTCACGAATTGGATCTGGAAATCACCTTCACCACTCATCGTGGCCACGGGGTAGATCTCGGGCACTGGGCCATCGACAACGGCCTCGACGCTGTGATCACACTTGGTGGAGACGGTGTCGTCAACGAAGTTCTCAACGGGATTCTGCGCGACGGGCCGGGACGAGAAGTGCCGGCGCTCGGCGTGATTCCCGGCGGCAGCGCCAATGTCTTCTCCCGTGCCCTGCAGGTTCCTAACGATCCGGTCGAGGCAACCGGGGTCATCCTGCGCGCCACACGCGACGGAGTATTTCGCCGCATCGGCCTCGGGCACGTGACGACATCGGAGTTCACGCGCTGGTTCGCGGTTAACGCTGGCCTGGGAATGGACGCCCAGATCATCGCGTCGATGGAACAGCAACGCACGCGTGGCCATCGCGCGACGCCTCTGCGGTACTTCGTGACGACGGTGCGGGAGTACTTCGGGGAGCGGGATGGCCCCGAGATGTCGGTCACCCGACCGGGATCTGCTCCGACCGCGGGCGTCGTCCTCGGGATCGTGCAGAACGCTTCCCCATGGACCTATTTCGGCGCTCTCCCGATCGACCCCTGCCCCCACGCATCCTTTGAGACTGGCCTCGACCTGTTTGCCCTGCGCAATCTGGGTCCCCTGACCACCGTCCGGGCCGCGGCACGCATGCTGACCCGCACCGACGGGGCGTCCACCCGATCGAGCATCGTGCGGTGGCACGACCAGGCCGGCTTCTCCTTCCACTCCGAACAGCCGGTACCGATCCAGATCGATGGCGAGGGCCTGGGAACCACTCGGGATGCCACGTTCACCTCCCACCCGTCGGCCCTGCTGGTCATGGGTCCGTAGCCAAAAATCGGACATTTAGTATTTAACGGTGTTAAGAAATGACTCAGAAGTCCGAATAGTGGCCCTTTGGGCTTGTGTCGGGGGCCCGCCTCTGCAACGCTTGTCATGCCCTAAGTCGTAGCGCTCGGGTCGCCTTCCTCCGAGGGTAGCCGGGGAGACCCCCCCGCCCCCCTCCCAGTCGGGCCCGGTCGTGAAGACTTTCACGAGTGCCGGCAACCCCGGTGCGCAGTTTCTTGGAGTGATGACGCGTGGACTGGCGCCACGAGGCGGCCTGCCGTGACGAAGATCCGGAGTTGTTCTTCCCCATCGGCAATACCGGGCCAGCACTCATTCAAATCGACGAAGCCAAGGCTGTCTGCCGCCGATGCCCGGTGGTCGACGAATGCCTGCGGTGGGCTCTCGAAAGTGGTCAAGACGCCGGTGTGTGGGGCGGCCTGAGCGAAGATGAGCGTCGCGCCCTCAAGCGCCGCAACGCCCGCATGCGGGCCCGCACGAACGTCTAGACGCGTCCCCACGGGCTGACGCCGTCGGTCGCCGATACTTATCCCCCGCTCAGCGGTACATACACAACGGCGCGCGTTCCATATTCCTGATCAGCGAATTCAAAGGTGCCGCCGAGCTCTGTTGTCGCCAACGATTGCACGATGTTGAGTCCCAGACCGGCCGCATCTAACTGATCGGGATCCACACCGACGCCATCGTCGACGACGGCGACGGCGGACTCTACGTGGGTGGCAGTTTCGAAGGTGCCGGCAGCGT
>RGQW01000168.1 GCA_010029945.1 Actinomycetota bacterium
CGTGCACGTCACTCGGCCGCAAAGCAACCGCCTCCGACAACCTGAGGCCCGCGAACGCCATCACCAGCGCCAAGTACTGATACTTCCCCGCCGACCGCTCCACGATCTCCTCCGCCGATGGCAAGTCATACGTCCGCCGGATGGATCGAGGAACCGCTGGCGCCCCCTCGCGGCCCAGGACTTGCCGCAGGACCATGATGCAGGTTCGGCGAGTGTTGATGTTCCCGACCGCGTTTACGGCCGCGAGAACATCCGGCCACGTCGTCTCCTGCGTGACCTGGAACTTCCGTAACACCTCGCGGTATTTGCGTTGGGTGTTCGGGTGCAAGTGCCCCGGGACAAGACTCTCCGGGACTGTGTAGGCGTGCATTGTTGTCGTGCTCATGGAGTTGCTCCCATTCCGCAACCCCGGTCCGCAGGCCGTGTGGTGGGCCCAACCGGACTCGAACCGATGACATCTTCCTTGTAAGGGAAGCGCTCTAGCCAACTGAGCTATGGGCCCAGGCGGAGGCTACCGATGGTGACGACGGGTCAGACCGCTGGGTAGCCTGCGGCGATGACCACCACGGTGGAGCAGGTCGTTACCGCTCTTGAGCAGCGGTATCCACCTGAGTTGGCGTCGGACTGGGACGCGGTCGGATTGGTGTGTGGGGATCCTGCTGCATCGGTCCAGCACGTGCTGTTCTCCGTGGATCCGGTGCTGTCGGTGGTCGACGAGGCGCTGGCCGTGGGGGCCGACATGATCGTGGCCCATCACCCGCTGTTCCTGCACGGCGTTCACTCGGTGGCGCCCACCACCCCGAGAGGGCGCGTCGTACACACGCTCATCAGCCACGGGATCGCGCTGTATTGCGCACACACGAACGCCGATCACGCCCGCCCCGGTGTCTCGGATGCCCTCGCGGAGGCCTGTGGCCTCGGCGCCACCACAGCGATCGATCCCGCCGGCGAGCAGGTCGGCACCGGTCGCGTAGGTGACCTCCCCGAGGCAACCACGGTCAGAGAGCTCGGTGATCGCTTGGCGTCGGTTCTTCCGGTGACCGAGCACGGCATCCGCATCGCCGGTGATCTGGATGCACCGGTGCGCCGGGTGGCGGTGTGTGGGGGAGCGGGTGATTCGCTGTTGGAGTCCCTCGATCCAGCCGTCGACGTGTACGTCACCGGAGACCTTCGACATCACCGGGCGCAGGATTACCTGCTGGCGACAGGGAAGGCGTTGATTGATGTTCCGCACTGGGCTGCCGAGTGGTTGTGGTTGCCGCAGGCGGCCGCGAGCCTGGACGAGGACATGGGCGACGGTGGCGCCGGTACGGTAACCACATCGGTTTCGACCATCGACACCTCGCCGTGGTCGGCACACATCGGGAGGACGTCGTGAAGGCTCCGCACGCGGAGCAGCTCGCGCTGCTGGACGTTCAAGAGCACGACACGAAGTTGGCGCAGTTACAGCACCGCCTGAACTCCCTGCCACAGACCCAGGAGTTGGCGGATCTACGCGAGCGCCTCGCGCGCCTTCGCAAAGAAGTCATTGCTGCCGAGACGATCGTGTCCGACCTCGAGCGTGAGCAGCTGAAGGCGGACGCGGACGTGGACCTGGTGCGCGAGCGCAGCCGCAAAGACCGCGAACTCCTCGATTCCGGATCGATCACGGACTCGAAGCAGTTGCAGAGCCTGGAATCGGAGATCCAGTCCCTGGCAGCTCGCCAGATTGCACTCGAAGACGTCGAACTCGAAGTTATGGAGCGTGTGGAAGGCGCGAAGGCCGCCGTCGATCAGTTGACCTCGGACGTTTCAGCGGCCGAGTCACGCGAGCTCCTGCTCGCGGCGGAGGTCGCCGGTATCGAATCGGACATCGATGCCCAGAAGACAAGCATCGCTGCCGAGCGGGAGCAGGCGGCTGCTGCAGTGTCTGCGGAACTGGTGGCGCTGTATGACAAGGTCCGCGCCGATCACGCAGGTGTGGGTGCGGCGCGCTTGTATCGAGGCCGGTGCGAAGGATGCCGGCTGGAGTTGCCACCGACGGAGGTCGCGGCGTTGAAGGCGGCGGCGGAGGACGAGGTGCTTCGGTGCGAAGAATGCCGCTGCGTGCTCGTGCGCACGTCCGAGTCGGGGCTGTAATCGATCGTGTCGGCGCACTTTGTCGTGTCCGCGGACGGCGGGTCCCGCGGCAACCCTGGACCGGCTGCCTACGGGACTTTGGTCAGCGACTCCGCGGGCAACGTCATCGTGGAGATTGCCGAATTCTTCGACCACGAAACGAATAACTTCGCCGAGTATCGCGGCGCTATCGCCGGGCTGGAGTATGTGCACGCCATCGATCCCGATGCCCGCATCGAAGTACGGCTGGATTCCAAACTCGTCGTCGAGCAAATGTCCGGGCGATGGAAGATCAAGAGCGATGACATTCGCTCCCTCGCCTTGCGTGCTCGCGACGCTCACGACCCGACCCTTGTCACCTACACGTGGATCCCGCGGGAGGAGAACACCACCGCAGACGCCCTCGTGAACGAGATGCTCGACTCGGCGCTGGACGGTGGTGATCGGAGCATTCGCCGAACCAGTGAGCGCCTCGACGGAGACATGGTGGGCGATGCTCCCGAAGATCAGGCCCGCGCCGAACTCGTAGAGTCAACGAAAGCCGCACAGCCACCCCGGACGATGATCGGCTGGGCGGATGTTGGAAAGCCAACGGAGATTCTCCTGGTCCGACACGGGGCGACAAAGCATTCGTTAGAGAAGAAATTCAGCGGCTCCGGTGGCGACGATCCGCCACTGATCGACTTGGGTATCCAGCAGGGGCGGTCCGTCGCGGCGGCACTGGCGGACAGTGCATCGCCGGCCGCGATCGTGTCGTCCCCCATGAAGCGCGCGCAGGAGACGGCGGCGTTCATCGCCGAGGCCACCGGGCTCGACGTCACGATCGATGAAGGGCTCGCGGAATGCTCCTTCGGCGTGTGGGACGGACACACGTTCGCCGACGTCCGAGCGACGTGGCCACAAGAACTCGCCGATTGGTTGGCATCGACGTCCGTGGCGCCACCGGAGGGTGAATCCTTCGACGAATGTCAGGTCCGGGTGCGACAAGCACGCGAGCGGATCGTCGAGCGCTACCCGGGTCAAACGGTTGTCGTCGTTGCCCATGTGTCACCGATCAAGTTGATGATCACCGATGCTGTCGGTGCTCCCGTGGACAGCATCTACCGCATGGAACTGCCACCCTGCTCGATCAGCAGGGTGGCGTGGTTCCCGGACGGGAACTCCTCCATGTTCAGCTTCGCCGACGTCGCCCACCTGAAAGAACTGCGTGGGCCCGACGGGGTGTAGCCGTCGGAGCTAGGCGCGGGCTCCGAAGGTCGTGACATTGGCGCTCGCTGCGCCGCCGGATCCGCCCCGTTCGCCGCGCTCGCCGCGCTGACCGGGCTTACCGTGCTTGCCCCTCTTGCCCCGCTGGTCGCCCTTCTCGGCGATGTGGGCATCGATCGCGGTCGCGATCGCGTCGGCCTGAGATTG
>RGQW01000169.1 GCA_010029945.1 Actinomycetota bacterium
GGTCGAAGGTGAAGATGACGAGTGTCCCGAGAAGAATGATGAAGGCGGCTGAGACGTACAGCAGCATCTTGAGCCAGAAGCGTGTCTGGTCGCGTTCCGCGTAGTCGTTGATGATGGTGCGCATGCCGTTCGTGCCATGGAGCATGGCCAGCCACAGCATGATCAAGTCCCAGGATTGCCAGAAGGGGCTCGCCCACCGGCCGGCGACGAACGCGAAGTTGATGCGCTGGACGCCGCCGTCGAGCATGTTCATGATGAACAGGTGGCCGAGGACGAGGAAGACCAGCACCAGGCCTGAGATGCGCATGAACAGCCAGGAATACAACTCGAAGTTGCTCCGTTGTCCGGTGCGACCCCGGCCCTGTGGTGAGCGGGGAGTCTCGATCGTTGGCGCGGTCATGGTGTGCTCCCGAAGAGGGCTTCCACGGTATGGGTCAACATTCGGTACGTGCCCGGGATCATCACGACCAGCCAGATGCCGGCGATCACCCAGGTCATCGCGCGTTGGTAGCGAGGCCCTCGGGACCAGAAGTCGACGAGGATGACTCGTATGCCGTTGAGAGCGTGGTAGAGCACCGCTCCCACGAGGCCGACTTCGAGCAGGGCCACGATCGGGGTCTTGTAGGTCGCGATGACGAGGTCGTAGGCCTCGGGGGATACCCGCACCAGCGCGGTGTCGAGGACATGAACGAAGAGGAAGAAGAAGACGGAGACACCGGTGACCCGGTGCAGAACCCAGGTCCACATGCCGTCGCCGCCCCGGTAGAGCGTGCCGACAGGCGTCGTGGTGGCCACCGCTGTTCCTCCTTGTTTCCACGGGATAGAAGGGCGCCACCGAGAAGGCAACCCGTAGGGGAAATGGTAGCCCCGCTTCCCCTGTCCGGCTCGGTGGGTCGCCCCAGGATCAGGTGCTATTCCTCACGTCCCGGGGGCGTCGAGGCCTGGTGCCGCCCCCTAGGGTGAGGCGCATGGCCTCCGAGACAGAATCCGGCCTGCCCATGGAGCCGGTGTACGGCCCGTCATCGCTGCAGGGCTGGGATCCGGCGACCGAGTTGGCGGAGCCCGGGGAGTATCCGTATACCCGCGGGGTCTACCCGTCGATGTACACCGGTCGGCCGTGGACGATGCGTCAATATGCGGGGTTCGGGACCGCGCGGGAGTCCAACGAGCGATACAAGCAATTGCTCGACGCGGGAACTATGGGTTTGTCCGTCGCGTTCGACCTGCCCACGCAGATGGGTTATAACTCCGACCACCCCCTCGCCCACGGCGAGGTGGGCAAGGTCGGGGTCGCCATCGACTCGATCGAAGACATGCGCGTCTTGTTCGACGGTATTCCGCTCGACCAGGTGACGACGTCGATGACCATCAACTCTCCGGCGGCGATTTTGCTGCTGCTCTACCAATTGGTCGCGGAGGAGAAGGGAATCTCCTCATCCGACATCGGCGGAACGATCCAAAACGATGTTCTCAAGGAGTACATCGCTCGCGGCACCTACATCTACCCACCGGCGCAGAGCCTGCGACTGATTACCGACATCTTCACGTACTGCCGAGCTGAGATTCCGAAATGGAACACGATCTCCATCTCCGGTTATCACATGGCCGAGGCGGGAGCTACTCCCGTTCAGGAGATCGCCTTCACGTTGGCCAACGGGATCGAGTACGTGCGAGCAGCCGTGGAGTCCGGCCAGGACGTCGACGATTTCGCTCCACGATTGGCCTTCTTCTTCGTCTCACGCACGTCGATCATCGAGGAAGTGGCAAAGTTCCGGGCCGCACGGCGGATGTGGGCGCGCATCATGAAGGAGCGATTCGGGGCCAAGGACCCGAAGTCCTGGATGCTGCGGTTCCACACCCAAACCGCTGGCGTTCAACTCACTGCACAGCAGCCCGAGGTGAACCTGGTGCGGGTCGCGGTGCAGGGCCTCGCGGCGGTCTTGGGTGGCACGCAATCGCTGCACACGAACTCGTTCGACGAAGCCATCGCGTTGCCGACAGAGAAGGCGGCACGGCTGGCGCTGCGCACGCAGCAGGTTCTGGCGTACGAGACCGATGTCACCAAGACCGTCGATCCGTTCGCTGGTTCGTATGTGGTCGAGTCGCTCACAGACGAGATCGACGAGGCTGCGATGGCGTTGATCGAGCGCATCGACGAATTGGGCGGTGCGGTGGCAGCGATCGAAGAGGGCTTCCAGAAGTCCGAGATCGAGAATTCCGCCTATCGAGTTGCGCAGGAGATCGATGCGGGAGACCGCGTGGTGGTGGGAGTGAACACGACTTGCCGCGTTGAAGGCGGATCGCGACAACGATGAGGTCGAGCGCTTGCTCGGGGTGATCCGTGACGTCGCAGCTGGCGACGAGAACCTTCTCTACCCGATGCGGGACGCTCTGCGAGCACGAGCGACCGTGGGTGAGGTTTCGGATGCGCTGCGAGACGTGTGGGGGACGTATCAACCCAAGGACGCCTTCTAGTCGAACAGAAAGCAGTAGCGTCCAGCCATGGCTGAATCACACGTCGACATCGACTGGAACGCTCTGCGGGCAGCCGCCGAAGACGCCCGCGACCACGCATACGCGCCGTATTCGGACCATCCGGTTGGGGCCGCCGCGCTCACCAACGACGGCCGGATCATTTCCGGGTGCAATGTGGAGAACGCATCGATCGGCACCACGCTGTGTGCTGAATGCGGCCTAGTCAGTGAGCTCGCCAAGTCCAGCCCGGCGGGTCAACCGGCGCGATTGGTCGCCTTCGCATGCGTGGGCCCCAACCCCGGTCCGCTGCTGCCGTGCGGGCGGTGCCGCCAGTTGCTCTGGGAGCACGGTGGCCCGGATCTGATCATCGACCGCGCCGGCGGTCCCACACCGTTATCGGTGCTGTTGCCCGACGGGTTCGGTCGCGAAGACCTGCCCGAGCACCGCTAGGTTGCGTGCCGTGAGTTCGGGAACACCAGAAGCGCAGCAAGCACAGGGAACCCCGGGGGCACTGGGAGTCATTGCCGGCACCGGCTTCTACGCACTCGATGATCTTCGTGATCCCGAAGACGTCACCGTGGACACGACCTTCGGACCCACTCGAGCGCGGATCGGCACCGTGCATAACAGGCGCACGGTGTTCATCTCGCGGCACGGATACGACCATTCGGTGCCTCCGCACATGGTGAACTACCGAGCGAACATCCAGGCGATGGTCGACCTCGGTGTCTCGGAGATTCTGGCCATCAACGTGGTAGGGGGCGTGGGAACGGACTCCGGCGATCTCGTCATCGTCGATGACTTCATCGACTTCACCAAAGCGCGACCGGTGACGTTCTTCGACGGCTCTACGCCGGAAGGCGTCGTCCATGTGGATGTGGGGGAGCCGTACCACCCGCGACTGCGCTCGGCGTGGAAGCAGGCGGCCGACAATCTCGGCGTCGACGTCATCGATCACGGGGTATACGGCGCCTACGAGGGCCCGCGTTTCGAAACGCGG
>RGQW01000170.1 GCA_010029945.1 Actinomycetota bacterium
GCGCTGCTCGGAGCCATCGACATCGCGATCATCGCGGGGCTGTCGGTCGCCATTGGCGCGAGCGCACCTCACTGGCCGAAGCGATGGCTCGACCGCGACTCTTTCCTCACCCGACCCGCACCGTGGGAGACGGCTGCGTTTTTTCGCCGCCTCGGCGCTACCCAACTGGCCACCCGGCTTCCGGAGTACGGGGCGGTCTTTGGTGGTCGCAGCAAGCGAGACGTCCCTGGGCACGACCTCGAATCTCTCGAGGCCTACCTCCGGGAAGTGCGACGGGCGATCGTGGTGCACGAGTTGTCCATGCTCACGTGGCTCCCGCTGCTCGCCTTCAACCCGTGGTGGCTGTCCCTTGCCGGTGCCGTTATAGCCATCGGCGTGAACATCCCGTTCCTGATCATTCTCCGGAGCAATAACGTTCGCCTGGTGCGCATGATTGCCATCGCGCGCAGCCGAGAAAAGGAGGCCGGTTCATGAGCGATTTCGGCGTGACATCCATGACCGCGGAATTGCAACGGGTGGCCGTTCGACCACCCTCGAGCCGAGGGGACTACGCCTCCGCCCACTGGGCGCAGCCTGTCGACCTCGACCTCCTTGCCGAACAGCACGCCGCTTTCGTCGAGCTGCTGCGGCGACTCGGATGCGACGTGGACGTTCTCAACCCGGTCGATGACATGCCGGACGGCATCTTCACCTACGACCCGTGCTTCGTGGTCGGCTCCGGCTTTATCGAATTGCGTGGGGCCAAAGACGCACGCGTGGCAGAACCCGCCGTACTCGCGGCGGAGTTGCACGAGCGCGGCATCCCCCGGGTCGGACAGCTCACCGGCGACGCCACCGCCGACGGTGGAGACATGTTCTGGCTCGATACGACAACCCTGGCTATCGGTCGCTCCTACCGCACCAATGATGCAGCGATCGATCAGCTTCGCCAGATCCTCGAACCAGACGTGACGGTGACGGCGTTCGATGTTCCCCACGGTCTCGGTCCGGACTTCTGTTTGCACCTGATGAGCGTTATCTCGCCGGTTCGCGAGGACCTGGCCGTTGTCTATGAGCCCTTGGCCCCCGTTCGCCTGCTGCACGAGCTGCACACGCGTGGAGTCGAGGTCTTGCCGCTTCCCGAAGAGGACAACCTGACCCTGGGGTGCAATGTGCTGGCAATCCGGCCAGGAGTCGCCGTCATCGCCTCCGGCAACGACGCAACGGTGGCGCTGCTGCGCGACCGCGGCGTGGAGGTGCACGTGTACGAGGCCAGTGAAATCAGCAAAGGCGAGGGCGGCCCGACGTGCCTGACCCGCCCGCTGCTGCGCGGGTAAGCGCTAGAAGGTTGTTGCGTCGATAACGAACCGATAGCGGACGTCGCTGTTCACGACCCGCTCCCACGCCTCATTGATCTGTGCGGCGTCAATGACTTCTACGTCGGAGCCGTAACCGTGCTCGGCGCAGAAATCCAGCATCTCCTGCGTTTCGCGAATCCCACCGATGTTCGAGCCTGCGATACGACGACGCTGGCTGTTCAGAGAGAAGATGTTCATCTCCAACGGCTTGTCGGGTAGTCCGACGTACGCCATCGTTCCGTCGGTTGCGAGCAAGTTGATGACCGGATCGAGTTTGATGGGTGCGGAGACCGTGTTGACGATGAGATCGAACGTCATCGCACGCTCCTTCATCGCGTCGCGATCCGACAGCAGCAAGAAATCGTGCGCCCCGAGACGCTTCGCGTCGGCTTCCTTGCTGGGGGAGTGCGAGATGAGGGTCACGTCGGCACCCATCGCCACGGCATGTTTCACACCCATATGGCCAAGTCCACCCAGACCCATGATGCCTACCCGTTTGCCCGGGCCGGCTTCCCACTCGCGCAGGGGTGAGTACGTCGTAATACCGGCGCACAGAAGCGGTGCGGCGACTTCGAGTGCAAGTGAGTCCGGGATGCGCAGAACGTAGTGATCGTCGACGACGATGGACGAGGAGTAGCCGCCATACATCACTTCGCCGTCGTAGCTTTTACCGTTGTAGGTCGGGACGAACCCCTTGACGCAGTAGTTCTCGAGCCCGGCGGTGCAGTTGTCGCACTCCATGCACGTCTCCACGAACACGCCCACGCCGACACGGTCACCTACAGAAAACTTCGTCACGTCGCTACCGACATCACACACCACTCCGGCGATCTCGTGACCGGGAACCATCGGAAACAAAGAGGTGAACCACTCCTCGCGCGCCTGATGGATGTCGGAGTGACAAATACCCGAGTACGCGATGTCGATGCAGACGTCATGCGGACGCAGCGAACGACGCTCGATGGAGTACGGCTCCAGCGGTGCTCCCGCGCTCATGGCGGCGTATGCGGCGGTTGTCATCAGTTCTCCTCTATCTCTAGCGCCTGCTCTAGGGCGCGGTGCATCACATCAGCGTTCAGGGTGCGTCCGGTCCACAGGCGTGCGTTTACCAGGGCCTGGTTGACGAGCATCCCAAGTCCGGTCAGTGGTGTGCAGCCAGCGTCGGCGGCCGCCTGCAGCCATCGGGTCATCGGGGGGTTGGCAACGACGTCGGCGACGACCATCCCGGAGGTGAAACTAGATGTGTCGACGTCCAACGTCGCGTCGGCGTTTGGGTGGAACCCCACAGACGTTGCATTGACGGCGATATCCGTACCGTCCGGAATCGAAAAGCCCGGAGTCCATGGCGCGAAAGCCGCCCGGGCGCTGGTGTGAGAGTCCACGAGAGCAGCGAGTTCTTGGCCGCGGTCGACGGTGCGGTTGACGATGGTGATGCTGGATGCGCCCGCGAGAGCGGATTCGACAGCGATTGCCCGCGCCGCGCCCCCTGCGCCGAAGATGACCATGTTCGCACCTGTCGGGTCGGTGATGGTTTTCAGCGACTGCACGAAGCCCTGTCCGTCGGTGTTCTCCCCGGTGAGGCGACCGTCGCGAATGATCACGGTATTGACCGCACCGGTGATCGACGCGCTCGGAGCGAGCTCGTCGAGATACTCCAGGATCGCCTGCTTATGGGGAATAGAGCAGTTGAAGCCGAGCCACCCCATGCCGATCGCACCCCGGACGGCATCCGCGAGATGCGCCGGCGGCACCTCGCAGTTGATGTAGCGGACGCCGAGGCCGGCGTCGGCGTACGCGGCTTCCATGATGGCAACGGTCGGGTTCTGCGCGGACGATGTGGAGAACGACCCCGTCAGATCACTCAAGAAGCCAGGCACGCGGCAAGAGTAGTGCGGACGGGTGGATCGATATCGATGGACCACAATGGCCGCCATGGCTATTCGGGTAGGCGTCATCGGTACCGGGAACATCGGCACAGCACATGCGGTTTCCCTCGCGCGCGAAGTGTCCGGTAGCACCGTGACTGCGGTGTTCGATGTCGCAGCCGAGCGAGCGCAAGGCGTGGCAGTCGATCTCGGCGCGAGGTCGCTTCCCTCGGCGCGGGCGG
>RGQW01000018.1 GCA_010029945.1 Actinomycetota bacterium
TCACGTGCCTGCTCGATAGTCGCCTCGGTGTTGTGCGCCAGTCGTGGATCTACTTCAATGGATACCCGTCCGTCTCGACCCCCGGTACTGGCGAAGACGGGGGCAAGGATGTCGCACGCGGCACGGACATCGTCGGTCGTGAGTGTGCGGATCGCAGCGTCAATGTCTGCACCCGATGCCCGAAGCTCGCGCACCTGCGCGGCGTAGTCGTCGCTGCCGCCGGCAATAGCCTTCTCGAAAATTGTCGGATTAGTCGTGACACCCGATATTGCTCGCTCCTGCACCAGGCGTTGCAGGTCGCCGTTCAAGCGGGCGCGACTGAGGTCGTCCAACCACAGGCTGACACCCGCCGCTGTGAGCTCCGTGAGCACTGATGGGGTCATGAGCTGTGCGCAGCCACGACGCGTCGTGTGGCGTCGGCGACGGCATCCGCCGTCACGCCGAATTCCGAGAACAACCGCGACGCATCGCCACTGGCACCGAAATGATCCAGGCCGACGATGGCTCCGTCGTCGCCGACGTACCGATGCCAGCCGATGGTCGATCCCGCCTCGACGGCGACCCGAGGTCGCACATCAGGGCGAATAACCGAGTCGCGATACGACTGTTCTTGTTGGTTGAACCACTCCAGGCACGGCAAGCTCGCCACGTTTACCTCGATCCCTTCATCGGCGAGGTTCTCGGCGGCCTGGAGGGCAAGGTGCACCTCGGATCCGGTCGCCATGATGGTTGCGCGCGGTTCGGGCGTATGCCGGACGAGGTAGCCACCGGCGTGCACGCCAGCAAGGACCGATGTCGGATCGGTGTCGAGAACGGGGAGGCCCTGCCTGCTCAGGACTATGCCGATCGGCTCCCGGCGGCGGAGGATGGCGAGCCAGGCGGCGGAGGTCTCGCTGGCGTCCGCAGGGCGGCACACGGCAAACCCAGGGATGGCGCGAAGGGACCACAGATGCTCGATCGGTTGGTGCGTCGGTCCATCCTCACCCAGGCCGATGGAGTCGTGCGTCCACACAAAGGTGCTCGGTGTCTGCATCAACGCGGCAAGTCGAACGGCGCCGCGCATGTAGTCGCTGAACACCAGGAAAGTCCCACAGAAGGGCCGCGTGAGGCCATCGAGGGCGATGCCATTGACGATGGCCCCCATGGCGTGCTCGCGAATACCGAAGTGGATAACCCGACCGAAGGGCGAGGATGTTGCGGTTTCTTCCGGCAGAAAGCTCTTCGCACCCGCAATGGAGGTGTTGTTGGACTCAGCCAGATCCGCTGAGCCTCCCCACAGTTCGGGGAGAACGGCCGCCAGCGCACTGATGGTGTCTCCGGACGCTTTCCTGGTAGCGACGGCAGCGCCGGACTCGTACGACGGCAGGGCGGCTTCCATGTCCGCGGGCAAGTCGTGGGCGGTGAGACGGTCGAGCAGTGCGGCTCGTTCGGGGTGCAAGGCGCGCCACGTATCGATGGCCATCGCCCATGTCGTTCGATGCGCGGCCCCGCGCGTTGCTCGATCGGAACGGATTCGCTCCAGGAGAGACTCGTCGAAGGCGAAATCCTGACTCGGGTCCAGACCCAGTTCGCTCTTTGTCGCGGCTACTTCATCGTCGCCGAGCGCGGAGCCGTGCGATTTCGACGTGCCACGCGCGTGCGGAGCCGGCCACGCGATGGTGGTTCGCACGCGGATGAAGCTCGGGGCCGTGGCGCAGGCTGCCGACGCGCGAAGCGCTGCGTCAACGGCAGCGATGTCCACGTCACCGTCGTCCAGCATGTCGACTTCATGAACATCCCAGCCGTAGGACCTGTAACGCGCGACGACGTCCTCGTTAAACGCGAGTGCAGTGTCGCCCTCGATGGAGATCCGATTGTCGTCCCATACGACGCAGAGGTTTGCTAGCTGCTGGCGACCTGCCAGTGAACTGGCTTCCGCGGAGATTCCTTCCTCGAGGTCGCCATCGGAGGCAAGTACCCAGACCCGGTAGTCGAAAGGACTGTCGGGGGAGTCCGGGTCGAACAGACCCCGCTCAAAACGGGCGGCCATGGCCATTCCGACGGCAGTGGCAACGCCCTGGCCCAGCGGCCCGGTGGTTGTTTCGACACCGGGGGTGTGTCCGAACTCCGGATGCCCGGGGGTCAGCGATCCCCAGCGCCGGAAGGAGCGCAGATCATCCATGTCCACGCCGATTCCCGAAAGGAAGAGTTGGCTGTAGAGCGTCAGACTCGAGTGTCCGGCGCTGAGGACGAATCGATCACGGGCCGGCCAGGCGGGATCGGATGGGTCGTGTCGGACGTAGTCTCGATACAGCAGATAGGCGATCGGCGCCAGCGACATCGCTGTTCCGGGGTGGCCATTGCCGACAGACTGCACGGCGTCCATCGCCAAAGCGCGCAAGTAGGTGACGGCTTGGCGATCGTCTCCATCCCAGGCCAGCGGGGTCGATTGTTCGGAGGGCGGCGCGCTCGAAGTCATGACATAACCCTAGGGGAGGGCTGGGGCAGTCGATGGCTTGTACGCTGTCACCACTCGGGAGCAGAACGGTGATCAGGTAGCGCGCGACGCGGTCGAGGCGCACAAGGTCACGATCAATAACAGCAGCCTTTACTGGAGCACGACACTTCGGACGGGAGCCGTGCATGGCCACCACGATCGCGGCTCGCCGCGGCATCGGTGAGACAGTGCGTGCGCACGTTGCTCTCACGAAACCCCGCATCATCGAACTTCTTCTCGTCACGGCCGTCCCCACAATGTTTCTTGCCGCGCAGGGCCTTCCCACCGTCCGAGCAACCATCGCGGTTCTGGTGGGCGGAGCTCTGGCCGCCGGCGCCGCGAACACCTTCAACAGCGTCTACGACCGAGACATCGACGCCGTCATGCACCGCACCACCAGCCGCCCAGCAGCCACCGGCCGAGTCTCCGTCCGAGCAGGCTTGATTCAGGGGTTGATCCTGTCGGCGCTGAGCATCACGGTGCTGACGGTCTTGGCCAATGCTTTGTCCGGGCTCCTCGCGCTGCTGGCGATCGTCGGCTATGCCGTCGGCTACACCATGGTCTTGAAGCGACGAACGGACCAGAACATCGTGTGGGGTGGTGCCGCCGGCTGCATGCCGGTGTTGATTGCCTGGAGCGCGATTACCGGATCCCTCACGTGGACGCCGGTAGTGCTGTTCGCGGTGATCTTCTTCTGGACCCCACCTCATTACTGGCCGTTGGCCATCAAGTACCGGCAGGACTACCAAGCGGCGGGTATCCCCATGCTGCCCGCCGTGCGCGGGCCGCTCAGCGTCGCCCGACACATCGTCGCCTACACCTGGCTCATGGTCGCGGCGACGTTGGCCTTAATCGTGGTCGCGCCCATGGGGTGGATCTACTCCATCGGCGCTGTCGTGCTCGGGGTGGAGCGTGGGCGGAAGAAACCACACCGCGATCCACACGGCGATGGCGCCGAGAACATGAAGGGTGACCAGTAGTTCGGGAAGACCCGTGAAGTACTGCGTGTACCCGATGACGCCCTGCACCAGAGCGATGCCCAGAACAAGCCAGGTGCGCCGGACGAGAACGGATGGTGCACGGCTGACCGAGGCGGCTACGAGAAGGCCGACGGTCAGCCCCAAGAAGAGAAAAACACTGTCGGCGTGCAGCCAGGCAACGGTGCGCGGATCGAAGATGAACCGTGCCTCCACCTCTGCGTCACCGGAGTGCGGCCCACTTCCGGTGGTGACGACACCAAGAAAGACCACGACCGCCGTCGCTGCCACCAGACCCCAGGTCAGGAGTCGGACGCCGGAGTGAACGGTCGACACGACAGGTGTGTCGCCGACCTCTCCCGAACGCACCACGAGCAGGACGCACACGGCAACGAGAGCCATCGAGACCAAGAAGTGCGCGGCGACGGTGGCGGGGTTCAAACCCGTAAGGACGGTGATTCCCCCGAGAACCGCCTGCACGACGGTGCCGGCGAGGGGAACGCAGGCCAAGACTGTGAGGGCGGTGCGTCGTTCCAGTCCGATGGTGCGTCGGCGATGTCGGTCCACGAGTGCTGCAACGATGGCGGCAATGGCCGCCGCGGCCAATACGAACGTCAGGAGGCGGTTGCCGAACTCCACGTACTTGTGCCACGACTCCGCCTGCCGATTCGTGGGTACGTAGGATCCCTCCACGCATTCGGGCCATGTCGGGCAGCCGAGACCGCTACCGGTGATGCGCACGATGGCGCCGGTCAGGATGATTCCCGACTGCGCGACGAGGTTCGCGATGTAGACGCCACGGACCCAGCGCGGTGCTTTGCCCGGATGGCGAGTGTTCCCGGCGCCGGCCGGATCCGGGTTCTGAGCAGGGCTGGGTGAGGAGTCGAGCGTGCTGGTCACCCTAGGAGCGTAATCAGGACAGGGCAGGGGCACGATTCGGCGGATCTTTGGCAACGACCCCGATGTTGCGGGCCCAGCGAATTACGACACAATATTGTTATGAAATTCCCGACCGAGGCCGCGGAGCGTGTCGCCCGCATCCTGGCTGAGAACGGCCCGAGCACAGCCTCGGCCCTCGCTGACGAGTTGGGAACGTCCACAACAGCGGTCCGTCGACCCCTGGCCGCACTGCACGAGGCGGGCCTTGTCGAGGCGTCGGAGAGAGCCCCGTACGGCCCCGATCCGGGACCGCGGCGCGGACGCCCGAGCCGCGTCTTCTCCCTCACGGGTGCGGGTCGCGCTGCATGCGAGCAGGCGTACGACGCACTCGCGTTAGAGGCTCTGCGTTTTCTGGCCGAGCGCGATGGACGCGCAGCGGTAGCAGAATTTGCTGCTGACCGTGCCGATCGTCTCTTGGCCGGCGTGGGTTCGTCCACAACGGCTGTCGCCACGGTTCACGAAGTCGCGGAACGGCTGACCGAGCAAGGATTTGCGGCCTCTGTTGAACCACTTGCGCGAGACGGTGCGCAGCTCTGTCAGCACCACTGCCCTGTGGTGGACGCGGCGGGAGAGTTCCCCGAACTCTGCGATGCGGAGACGCACGCTCTCGGGCGTCTGCTGGGTCGTCACGTGACACGCTTGGCAACGCTGGCGCAAGGAGACGGAGTCTGCACAACACTCATCCCGGCACAGTCCGCCGCGCCGCAGTTCGGGAACTCCCGCGCCGACAACGGGACCCCCAGCACTCCGCAGACCGGAACACCAGCAGACATGCCAGCAGATACACCAGCAGATGCATCAGGTAAGCACCAACACAGGGAAAGGGTGGCGCCATGAGCACCACGGCCGACGAGCAAGCCGCAACGATCGCTGAACTCAGCAATTACGAGTACGGCTGGAGGGACACCGATTCCGCCGGCGAGAGTGCGCGACGCGGCCTCAATGAGGACGTGGTGCGCGACATCTCGGCGAAGAAGGGCGAGCCTGAGTGGATGCTGGACCTGCGCTTGAAGGGGCTGCGTCTATTCGACAAGAAGCCGATGCCGGCGTGGGGATCGGACCTCACGGGGATCGACTTCGACAACATCAAGTACTTCGTCCGCTCAACAGAGAAGCAAGCCACCAGCTGGGAAGAGCTTCCTGAGGACATTAAGAACACCTACGACAAGCTCGGCATTCCCGAAGCTGAGAAGCAGCGGCTGGTCGCCGGTGTCGCCGCGCAGTACGAGTCGGAGGTCGTTTATCACAAGATTCGCGAGGATCTCGAGGAGCAGGGAGTCGTCTTCCTGGACACCGACACCGGTTTGCGCGAATACGAAGACATGTTCCGCGAGTACTTCGGATCGGTCATTCCGGTGGGTGACAACAAGTTCGCGGCGCTCAACACGGCCGTCTGGTCCGGTGGCTCCTTCATTTACGTCCCTAAAGGTGTGCACGTAGAAATTCCCCTGCAGGCCTACTTCCGCATCAACACTGAGAACATGGGCCAGTTTGAGCGCACCTTGATCATCGTGGACGAGGACGCCTACGTGCACTATGTCGAAGGATGCACCGCTCCCATCTACTCCTCGGATTCTCTGCACTCCGCGGTGGTGGAAATCGTTGTGAAGAAGGGCGCGCGCTGCCGCTACACCACCATCCAGAACTGGTCGACCAACGTGTACAACCTCGTCACCAAGCGCGCGATCGCCCACGAAGGCGCCACCATGGAGTGGGTCGATGGCAACCTCGGCTCCAAGGTGACCATGAAATACCCCGCGGTGTGGATGACGGGTCCGCACGCCCGGGGTGAGACTTTGTCGATCGCTTTCGCGGGGGAGAAGCAGCACCAGGACGCTGGCGCCAAGATGGTGCACGCGGCGCCGCACACATCGTCGTCGATCATTTCAAAGTCGGTCGCACGTGGAGGTGGTCGCACGTCGTACCGCGGCCTGGTGCAAGTACACGAAGGCGCGCACCACTCCAAGAGCACCGTGAAGTGCGACGCGCTGCTCGTGGACGACATCTCCCGATCCGACACCTATCCGTACGTCGATGTGCGTGAAGACGACGTCGCCATGGGGCATGAAGCCACCGTGTCGAAGGTCAGCGAGGACCAACTCTTCTATCTGATGTCGCGGGGTCTGGACGAGGACGAGGCGATGGCGATGATCGTCCGGGGCTTTGTGGAGCCCATCGCTCGCGAGCTGCCCATGGAGTACGCACTCGAACTGAACCGTCTGATCGAGTTGCAGATGGAAGGGGCTGTCGGGTGAGCACTGTTGAGGCACCCCCGTCAGACCTCGCGCCGCGCGTACTGTCGAACGATCCAGGCGATCACGAGACACCGCACGGGCGCGAGGAGGAGTGGCGGTTCACACCGGTTGCGAAGCTTGGTGACTTCTTCGACGCTGGACAACGCGGGTCGGTGACGGCTGCCCCCTCTGAATTCGTCACGATGATTCCTGCGGAAATGGAGTCGTCGACTGTCGAGAAGGCCGCCCATTGGGTGGCGTCAGATCTGCCGTCGGCCCTCGCGCGGACCCACGCCACCTCCGTCGTATCGGTTGCGATTCCCGCCGAGCGGGAGGTCGACGACATCGTCGTGGTGGATCTCGCCGGAAGTGAAGAGCTCAACTACGGGCGGATCGAGATCTCCGCCGGAGCCTTCTCCAAAGCCACGGTTGTCCTCAGGCTCGACATGACCACCGACGTCAGTGGCATTGTGGTCACCGACGTAGCAGACCAGGCCGCTCTCACCGTGCTGGCCCTCTACGACGGACCACGGACGAGCCGCCATGTGTGGCAGTGGGCAACAACGGTGGGCCGGGACGCATCGTTCCTCGGGCTGTCGATCGCGCTCGGTGGCTCCATCATTCGGCTTCAGCAAAACGTTCGCTACGCCGGTCCCGGCGGCTCGGCAGAATTATTGGGCGCGTTCCTCGCATCGGATGAGCAGTTCCAAGAGTTTCGTATCTTCGTCGACCATAACGAGCCGCACTGCGTCAGCAACGTCGTCTTCAAGGGCGCGCTCTCGGGCGCGCAGGCCCACACGGTGTGGATCGGGGACGTCCATGTTAGGCGCGAAGCGGTAGGGATCGAGACGTACGAGCTCAACCGGAATCTGCTTCTCAATGACGGTCCACGAGCCGACTCGGTGCCGAACCTGGAGTTGGAAACGGGGGACGTTGTCAGCGCCGGACACGCGAGCGCCACGGGGCGGTTCGATGACGAGCAGCTGTTCTACCTGCAATCACGAGGCATCACCGAGGAGTTGGCCCGGCAACTGGTGGTCCGGGGCTTCTTCGTCGACGTTCTCGACAAGGTAACCGATGCCGATCTGCGACGCGACGTTATCCGGAGAATCGAAGAGCGCATCGGGATGGAAGCCATCGAGCAACAATTGACGGAAGTGGATGCATGAGCACGGGCAACATGGTGGACGTGGCTCGGGCGGGCGACCTCGCTCCTAACAGCGCGCTCAAGGTCGAGGTCGAGGGTCACGATATTGCTCTCGTCCGGTGTGATGAGGGTGTCTTCGCTATTGGCAATCGCTGTTCCCACGCCGATGTCGACCTCTCCGAAGGGGAAGTGGACGGGTGTGCGCTCGAATGCTGGTTACACGGATCCCAATTCGATCTGCGGACCGGACAGCCGCTGTCGCTTCCCGCTCTGGAGCCGGTTCCCACGTATCGCGTCGAGATCGTCGGCGACGGCGATGATGCGCGCATCCTGATCGATCCAACCCCCCAACCGACCGCAGCACACGAATAGCAACAACCCAGCCCTAAGGACAAGACATGAGCACACTTCAGATCACCGACCTGCACGCAAGCGTCGTCACGGATGCGGGAGAGACCCCCATCCTCAAGGGCGTCGACTTGACCGTGGAGTCCGGTCGCACCCAAGCGGTGATGGGCCCGAACGGTTCGGGGAAGTCGACGCTGGCGTACGTCATCGCCGGACACCCGAAATACACCGTGACGCAAGGATCCATCACCCTCGATGGTGAGGATGTTCTGGACATGAGCGTCGACGAGCGGGCGCGTGCCGGCCTGTTTCTAGCAATGCAATACCCCGTCGAGGTGCCGGGCGTATCGGTATCGAACTTCCTGCGCACGTCGGCCACCTCCATCCGAGGTGAGGCGCCGAAACTTCGCACCTGGATTGGCGAAGTGAAGGAAGCAATGGCCGGCTTGCAAATGGATGGGGCCTTCGCTGAGCGCAACGTCAACGAGGGTTTCTCGGGCGGCGAGAAGAAGCGGCACGAGATCTTGCAGATGTCGCTACTCAAGCCAAAAATTGCGATCCTTGACGAAACTGACTCCGGCCTCGACGTCGATGCGCTTCGTGTCGTGTCCGAGGGTGTCAACCGGTTCCAAGAGGACTCTGGCGCGGGTGTTCTGCTGATTACCCACTACACCCGGATTCTTCGTTACATCACCCCCGACGTGGTGAACGTGTTCGCTGGCGGTCGGATCGTGGAAACCGGTGGCCCGGAACTTGCCGAGGTGCTCGAATCCGAGGGTTACGAACGTTTTGCGGATCTGACGAAGGCCTGATGGTGTCAACCGTGCTGGACGTGTCCCGGCTCCGTAAGGACTTTCCCATCCTGGAAAGGACCGTGCGTGGGGATCGGCCGTTGGTCTATCTCGATAGTGCCGCGACCAGCCAGAAGCCCTTCGCCGTACTCGATGCAGAGCGGGCCTATTACGAGACGTCCAATGCGGCGGTTCACCGGGGCGCTCACCAACTGGCAGAAGAAGCAACGGATGCGTATGAAAGCGCACGGGCAGCCATTGCAGGCTTTGTCGGTGCACACGCGGAAGACATCGTCTTCACCAAGAACGCGACGGAGAGCCTCAATCTCGCGGCGTACGCCTTCAGTAACGCTACGGCCAAAGCCGCGCAAGGAGGGGTAGTCGATCCCCGTTTGGTGTTAACACCGGAGAGTTCGGTGGTGGTGACTGAGATGGAGCACCACGCAAATCTCATTCCATGGCAGGAGCTGTGCGCCAAGACAGGGGCGCAACTGCGCTGGATCGGCCTCACCGAAGACGGTCGCTTAGACATGGATCAGTTGTCCGTCATCGACGAGACGACGGCGGTCGTCTCGATCGTGCACCAATCGAACATCCTGGGAACGATCAATCCCGTGCGTTCGATTATGGATCGGGCGCGTGACGTGGGAGCCCTTGGAGTCGTCGACGCTTGTCAGTCCATTCCCCACATGCGCGTGAACGTGGACGACCTGGGAGCAGATCTGGTGACCTGGAGTGGCCACAAGATGCTGGGGCCCACCGGAATCGGGTTGCTGTGGGGGCGTAGCGAGGTTTTAGACCGTCTTCCTCCGTTTCTCACCGGGGGCTCGATGATCGAATCCGTGACCATGGAGGGCAGCACCTTCGCCCCACCTCCGCAGCGATTCGAGGCGGGTGTGCCCATGGTCGCTCAGGCGGTGGGCTTGGAGGCTGCCGTGCGGTACCTCGAGAGCGTGGGCATCGAGTCGATCGAACAACACGAGCACGAGCTGACGGCGTACGCATTGACGACGTTGTCTCACATGCCGGGTGTACGAATTATCGGGCCGGAATCGAGCGTGGATCGTGGAAGCGCCATCTCGTTCGTCGTCGACGGACTGCACCCCCACGATGTCGGCCAGGTGTTGGACGACCGGGGTGTGGCGGTGCGGGTGGGCCACCACTGCGCGTGGCCGACGTGTCGGCGTTACGGGGTTCCCGCGACGACACGGCTGTCCACGTACCTCTACAACGACACCGATGACATCGATGCGGCGGCAGCCGGCATTCGTGCGGCTCAGGAATTCTTTGGAGTGGCATGAGCGACAACGTCGAAGCTTTGTATCAAGAGATCATCCTCGACCACTACAAGCACCCGCGTGGGGCGGGCTTGCTTGACAACGCGGCGGGGGAGAGTTTCCAGGTCAACCCGACCTGCGGCGATGAAGTCACCGTAGGGGTTCGCCTCGACGAAAACGATCACTTGCACGTTGGATATGAGGGTCAGGGTTGCTCCATCTCGCAGGCGAGCGCGAGCGTGATGACCGAGCTGCTTGAGGACGCCACACTCGACCGAGTGGCGGACGCGGAGCGCGCCTTCCACGAGTTGATGCACTCCAAAGGTGCGGGAGAGCCGAACGAGGACGCACTGGGGGATGGCATCGCATTCGCGGGTGTCTCGAAATACCCCGCGAGGATAAAATGTGCCCTCCTACCGTGGGTCGCGCTGCAGGATGCGCGCCTCAAGGCTGGAATCGAGATTGACCAGTCCACGACGCCGGACGCCTGATCGAAGGAGCATGATGGACGCGATGGTTGCGCAAGAAGATGACGTCTTCGAGGCAATGAAGGACGTTGTGGATCCTGAGTTGGGCATCAACGTCGTTGATCTCGGGCTGGTCTACGGGGTCAGTGTCGAGGAAGGGAACATCGCCACCATCGATATGACCCTGACATCTGCTGCCTGCCCCTTGACGGACGTCATCGAGGACCAGACGAGGGCGGCCCTGCTGGAGGTCGTCGACGACTTCCGGATCAATTGGGTATGGATGCCGCCGTGGGGTCCGGACAAGATCACCGATGACGGCCGGGAGATGCTGAGGAGTCTCGGTTTCAACGTGTAAATCGCAGCGAGCGGCTGTCACGCCGTGATCGCTGCCTCCGATATCGAATTACGGGCCGGCCCCGAACTACTGCTCACGGTTGATCAGCTCCGTGTGGCGCCCGGGGATCGCATCGGCCTGGTCGGGCGAAACGGTGCCGGCAAGACAACCCTCATGAAAGCGTTGTCGGGTGAACGCGCGCCAACGTCAGGCGACGTTCGAGCTTCCGGAACAGTGGGCTACTTGCCGCAGGACCCCCGGGCGGCCAATACCGACGAATTGGCACGTGATCGGATCCTCGATGCCCGTGGCTTGACCGATATTGCCGCCCGTCTTCGCCGAGTGACCGAGGCGATGGCGGACGTACCCGAAGGAACAGACGCTTGGGACAAGGCGGCGAGGCGATACGAGCGCGCCGAAGCGGAGTTCTTGGCACTCGGTGGTTACGCCGCCGAATCGGAAGCCGCAACGATCGCCGCATCTGTTGGCCTTCCAGCCCGCATTTTGGAGGCGACCCTCGGAACCCTGTCCGGTGGCCAACGTCGACGTGTGGAGTTGGCACGGATTTTGTTCAGTGGTGCAGATGTCCTCTTGCTGGATGAGCCCACCAACCATCTCGACGCGGACTCGATTCGTTGGCTGCGTGAATTCCTGCGGTCCTATGCGGGCGGATTCATCGTGATCAGCCATGACGCGGAATTGCTGGCGGACACCGTCAACAAGATTTGGCACCTCGACGCGCAGCGTCAAGAAATCGATCAGTACGCGATGGGGTGGGCCAAGTACCTGGAGGCACGAGAGGTCGACGAGCGGCGGCGGCGTCGCGAGCGGAGAAATGCCGAGCAGCAGGCGGCGGCTTTGCGCGATCAAGCCGAGCGCATGCGAGCCAAGGCGACCAAAGCGCGCGCAGCCCAGAGCATGTTTCGACGTGCAGACAAACTCCTGGCGGAGACCGAAGGAGATCGCCGACAAGACCGAGTGGCGTCGCTTCGTTTCCCCGACCCGGCGCCGTGCGGGAAGGTCCCCCTGGCCGGGCAGGGTCTCTCACGCTCCTATGGAAGCCTCGAGGTCTTCACTGATGTTGATCTGGCTATCGACAAGGGCTCGCGGGTCATGATTTTGGGTCTCAATGGTGCGGGCAAGACGACGTTGCTTCGGATCCTCGCGGGGGTGGATGCACCGGACACCGGATCGGTGGACACCGGCCACGGGGCGGTCATCGGTTATTACGCCCAGGAGCACGAAACGCTAGACCCCACGGCCACGGTGGAGCAGACACTCGCCCACGCGGCACCCGAGCTCGATGATTCTCGTCGCCGGACGATTCTCGGATCCTTTCTGTTCTCCGGTGAGAGCGTCCGTAAACCAACCGGCGTTTTGTCCGGTGGTGAGAAGACACGGTTGTCTCTCGCCTGCTTGGTGGTGTCGGGCGCCAACGTGCTGCTGCTGGACGAGCCGACGAATAACCTGGACCCCGCATCACGGTCCGAGGTGCTGCACGCGATCCGCCAGTACGGGGGAGCGGTTGTCCTGGTCAGTCACGATCCGGGCGCCGTGGAGGCACTCGAACCGGAGCGAGTGGTCTTGTTGCCGGACGGTGACGAAGACCTGTGGAGTGATGATTACATCGATTTGGTCGAATTGGCCTGAAGGAGGTTCCCATGGACGCACGTTCCGAAGAGTCCGCGGACATCGTCGTCACCGTTGAGGGTGATTGCGCGACCGTCAGCCTCACTCGTCCCCACGTGCGCAACGCACAGACCCCCGAGATGTGGAATCAACTTGCCGAGATTGGGCGATCGATGTCCGATGACGTCCGGTTTGTCGTTGTTCGCGGGGAGGGCGAGGACTTCTCCGCGGGCCTGGATCGCCAGGCACTCGCCGGACCCATGATCGACCAGCTGCGAGACGACCCGCATCCCTTCATCGCGGCCGCGCAGACGGGGTTCGCCGTGTGGAGCAACATTCCGCAGACGGTCATTGCCCAGGTTCAGGGCAATGCGATCGGTGCCGGATTTCAATTGGCGCTGGCCAGCGACGTCATTATCGCGGCATCCAATGCTCGCTTCGCCATGCGAGAGACCTCGCTTGGTTTGGTGCCCGATCTCGGCGGCACCGGAGCGCTCGTCGACGCGATCGGGTACCGACGAACCTTCGCCTTATGCGCCACCGGTAACTTCCTCAGCGCCGACCAGGCCCATCAATGGGGAGTGGTGCACCAAGTCGCCGACGACGCATCCGCTGCGGTGACGGCACTCCTTGACCAACTGCGAGGTGTAGATCCCGGCGCGCTGGGAGACCTCAAGGCGCTCTTGCGGACTGTCGCCCGTGATCAACAGTCATGGGATGCCGAGCGAGATGTGCAACTACGTCGCCTGGCTGCGCTGTTCGGTTCCGCGCCGACATGAGCATGAGTACGGTCTGGCAGACCTATCAGTCGATGACACGGGATCGATCGGTCGCCGGACAGAGAGTGTCGAGGGGAACGGTCCGACGCATCCTTGGCTATGCGCGTCCGTATCGGGTGATCATTGCCATCTTTCTTGGCACGTTGGTTGTCACATCGCTGCTCAGCGTGGCACAACCCCTGCTCTTCAAGAGAATCGTGGACGACGGGATTAGCGTCGGAAACACCTCGCTGGTGACCTGGACAGCACTGGCTATCGCCGGGCTTGCCATCGCGGACGCAGCCTTTGGCATCGTCAGTCGCTGGTATTCAGCACGCATCGGAGAGGGATTGATCTTCGATCTCCGCACCCAGGTGTATGACCACGTTCAGCATCAGTCGATCGCCTTCTTCACCCGAGCGCAGACAGGTGCGTTGATCTCACGACTCAACAGCGATGTGATCGGCGCGCAGCAGGCGTTCACGTCCACACTCGGCGGTGTCCTCGGGAATCTGATCTCCGTCAGCGTCGTCCTGGTCGCGATGTTCGCCCTGTCCTGGCAGATCACCCTGGCTTCGTTGATCCTCGTTCCGCTGTTCTTGCTCCCTGCCCGATACATGGGACGACGTCTTCAGTCGTTGACGCGAGAGCAAATGGGACTGAATGCTGAGATGAGTTCGCAGATGACCGAGCGGTTCAACGTTTCGGGGGCGTTGCTCGTCAAACTGTTCGGACGGCCGGAAGATGAGTCCTCGCTTTTCGCCGGTCGGGCCCGTCGGGTCCGGGACATCGGAATCCGGATCGCCATGGCAAATCGATGGTTCTTCACCGCACTCACCCTCGTCGCGGCGCTGGCCACCGCCGTGACCTATGGTCTCGGCGGGAACCTGGTCATCGACGGCGCTATCACGTTGGGGACCCTGCTGGCGCTCGTAGCTCTGCTGGCTCAGTTGTATGGACCACTGACCGCGCTGAGCAATGTGCGGGTGGACGTCATGACGGCGCTGGTGTCCTTCGAGCGGGTGTTCGAGGTTTTGGATCTCGATCCGCTGGTGCGAGAGCCGGCCAAGCCTCGTGCCTTGCCGTCCGGTGCCCTCGACGTCGAGTTCGATGCGGTTAGTTTTACCTACCCGACTGCCGCGGAAGTTTCTCTTGCGTCCCTGGAATCGGTGGCACGCGAAGAATCCGTGGACTCCAGCGGGCCGGTCTTGCACGACGTGTCTTTCACCGTGGCAGCCGGCTCGTTGACGGCCCTGGTGGGCCCCTCGGGTGCGGGAAAAAGCACGATCACATCCTTGGTCACCCGCCTGTATGACCCAAACGACGGAACGGTGCGCCTCGGCGGTGTGGATGTCAGGGAAGTGGCCCGAGACGACCTGCGTTCGGCCATCGGAGTCGTGAGCCAGGAGGCGCACCTGTTCCACGACACGATCGGCGCCAACCTGCGGTACGCGCAACCGGAAGCTTCGACGGACGAGGTGATGCAGGCGTGCGAGGACGCGCAGATCATGAACTTGATCAACCAGCTTCCCGACGGTCTCAACACCGTGGTGGGCGATCGGGGGTACCGACTCTCGGGGGGTGAGAAGCAGCGTCTGGCCCTGGCTCGACTGTTCTTGAAGGCGCCGCGGGTAGTAGTCCTGGACGAGGCCACCGCCCACCTCGACAGCGAGAGCGAGCGGCTAGTCCAACGTGCGCTGGATTCGGCGCTTGAGGGGCGAACGAGCCTCGTCATTGCCCATCGCCTGTCGACTATCCGCCGCGCGGATCAAATACTCGTCGTCGATCAAGGACGCATCGTCCAGCGTGGCACCCACAGTGAGTTGCTCGCCGCGGGCGGCATATACGAGACGCTATACCGCACGCAGTTCAGCGACACCTAGTCGAGTTCTTTGGCCTCGCGTCGCAGGAAATAGAACCAACCCCCGATGGCCACGGCTGCAAAGAGCAACCACTGCACGGCGTACGAGACGTTTTGAAGTTCATCCGGCCGAGTGACCGGCACGATCGTGACGGAGTCTTCGGGTACCGATTGTTGGGCTTGGACATACCAGGGAGCATCACCCGGCACGGGAAGTTGCGCGGATGCGACTTCGGTGACCTGGTCTGCGGGAAGGCCGCCGCGGTTGGTGAGTGCATCCCCGCTGGGGAGGGGACGAACGAACCCGTCGACCGTGACCTGGCCCGGTGGTGAGGAGACGTCCGGAGTGGTGTCGGTGCGAGCGCCCGCGGGCACCCACCCTCGAAGAACCCAAAAGTCACCGAATTCGGTTTGCAGTGATTGCAGAACCCAGAATCCGTTGCGGCCCTCCAAGGGACGTTGTCGGACAAACCGCACAGAGTCCGTGGCGTATCGGCCGGTGAGGGTGACCGCAGTGAATTCCGGAAGCGTTTCGTCGGCCGTCGGAACCACAGGTGTCTGCTCAGCCAGGGTCTGTGCTTGCTGGGCCACCCGTTTTTCTTCGGCTCGCTGCCACTGCCAACGACTGAGAAATCCGAAACCGATGATGGCCACGAGGACAACGACGGTGAAGCCCTGCCAGCGGCGGGTGCGGAGGGCGGCGAGCATTACTCCACTCTAGAAGTGTGCGGCGACGCCGTGGGATCGTGGAAGCCGGTCGGGGGGTCATCGTTAGCGGCGAAGCCGTCCTCGGTGTCGTCGTCGGGAACGATCACCACGCCCTCGAGAGCTGCCCCGGACGCCGGGAGGGCGGCAACCGGCTGGGGACGCACGTCGGTGGGCGCCTTGCCCTTGCGCGAACCGCCGCTGTTTGCGATCACGACAGCCAAGTAGGGGAGCACCACGGCCCCGGCGATCAGCACCCATCGAGGCCAGCCGGGTATGAAAATGGCACCGATCACACAGACGGTGCGTATGCCCATAGAAATGAGGTACTTGCGTGTCCTTCCCGCCTGTTCGCTGCTCAGTGAGTGCTGGGCGGTTGTGATGCTGTGGGTGGGGTCTGACACACCAATAAGGTAAACCCGAATGTGGTGGGCCGCCCGTTGAGGTGAGTGGATTCGACAGTCAGGAGCGAGCTATGTCAGAGCGTGTCTACGGGATCAGCGAAGTGGTGGGGACCTCAGCGGACTCCATCGAGACGGCGATCCGAAACGCTGTGCAACGGGCTGGATCCGAGCATCGTCACGTTGACTGGTTCGAGGTGGAGCAGGTGCGTGGATACGTCCGCAACAACGACGTCGATCACTTTCAGGTGACGATCAAGGTCGGCTACCGTCTGGAAGATGCCTGATCAACCGCGCTCCGAGATCACATGTGGGCAGCACACAATCGAGTGTTCAACACCATGCGTTGCTACGACGGCACGATCTTCCGCCTCAACGTTGCTTGGTTGCTCCTCATCGTTTTCCTGCCATGGCCGACGGCTATGTACGGAGAAGAGGCAAACAACGCTGTTGCCGGACGCGGAGGTCTGGGCCTGTTGTATTGGTGGACCCTGGCCGCGATCAGCGGGTTGGGAGTGTGGATGGCGATCCATGCGAGACGACATGTGGATCTGCTCGCACCTGATGAGCGGGACCACGCAGATGACCGCGACACGCGAGGCCTGGTGCGCGGCTACGTTCTCTTCGCTTCGTTCATCATCGTTGGCCTCTTCAGCATCTTCCAGCCATCGCTGGCACCGCTGGTGTTTCTTGGTGCCTTTCCCGCGGTAGCTGTCGCCAATCGAATGGTGTCACGCCGCAATGATCAGCACACG
>RGQW01000171.1 GCA_010029945.1 Actinomycetota bacterium
CAACAAATGGCGTACACCGTGACCGACATCGACGCGGTCAGTGACCACCTTCGATCCGCAGGAGTCCGACTGCTGTACGACGAGCCGAAGACGGGTACCGCGGGGTCGCGGATCAACTTCACCCATCCGAAGGACTCCGGCGGCGTGTTGATCGAGTTGGTGCAACACGCCGCGGAGTAATCCGCTCCCCCGCGCCTGCGTAGCGGACAATTCTGCGTGTGCTTCCCCGCATTCAGTTGCCCCTGGACGTCGCAATCGACCCCGGTATCACGCAACAGCCCACTACCTGGGTGGTCGTCGGAGCGGTTGTCGCCCTGGTCGGCCTGTTCGTTGCGCGCCGGGCTCGCAAGCTCGCCATCCTGATGACCGTCGGCACCGCTGGCGCGGTGTGGGCCTGGTCGTCCGGTGCCCTGTCGCTGGCCGGGTAAATCACCTACTGCTGCGACGAGCGGGACTCGGCTTTCGGTTCACCCTCAGGCCCGGTACCTTTCCTTGACGCAGGAAAACCTGTGACGCATACGCGTCCGTGACGTTGCCTGACGGCACGGATGGCAAAGGACGGTAAGGGGAGCAATCGTGGCTGGGGATTTCGAGTCGATCGTTCGTGCCATCGAAGAGCAGGACCCCGCGATCGGTGACATCCCGATTCCAGACACGTACCTCGCTGCCACGCTTCACAAATCCGACGAGCAGATGTTCGCTGGTCGAGCATCCCGCGACAAAGATCCCCGTGAATCCCTGCACATCGAACAGGTCCCCACGCCCGAGCTCGCAGCAGGCGAAGCCCTGATCGCAGTGATGGCGTCGTCGATTAACTACAACACGGTGTGGTCCTCGATATTCGAGCCCGTCTCGACCTTCGGATTCCTCGATCGTTATGCCCGGACCAACCCCGACGCGACCCGGCACAACCGGGATTACCACGTCTTGGGCTCCGATGCTTCCGGCGTCGTTCTTCAGACCGGTCCCGGAGTCCACACGTGGAATCCGGGCGATCGCGTGGTTGCCCACTGCTTGTCGGTGGAGCTCGAGTCTCCCCTCGGTCACAACGACACCATGATGGATCCCGAGCAGCGCATCTGGGGGTTCGAGACCAACTTCGGTGGCTTGGCTCAACTCGCCATTGTGAAGGCGAATCAACTCCTTCCCAAACCGGAGCACTTGACGTGGGAGGAAGCGGCCTGCCCGGGACTGGTCAACTCCACGGCCTACCGTCAACTGGTGTCTCACAACGGTGGGGCGATGAAGCAGGGAGACGTGGTTCTCATCTGGGGAGCCTCAGGGGGCTTGGGTTCCTACGCGACGCAATACGCGTTGAACGGTGGCGCTATCCCCGTGTGTGTCGTTTCCAACGAGAGCAAGGCCGAGGTTGTGCGCTCGATGGGAGCCGACCTGATCATCGATCGCTCGGCCGAGGGGTACAAGTTCTGGAAAGACGAGACCACCCAAGACCCCAAGGAATGGCAACGACTCGGCAAGAAGATCAGGCAGCTCACGGGCGGAGACGACATCGACATCGTGTTCGAGCATCCCGGGCGTGAGACTTTCGGCGCCAGCGTCTACGTCACCCGTAAAGGCGGCACCATCGTGACGTGCGCGTCCACTTCCGGCTTCATGCACGAGTACGACAACCGCTATCTGTGGATGAATCTCAAGCGCATCGTGGGCAGCCACTTCGCCAACTATCGGGAAGCACACGAGGCGAACCGCCTGATTGCCAAGGGAATGATCCATCCCACCCTGTCCAAGGTCCTCCCGCTGGCCGAGACCGGCCAGGCCTCGTGGGAGGTCCACCGAAACATGCACCAGGGGAAAGTCGGCATCCTGTGCCTGGCTCCCGTCGAAGGCCTCGGCGTCACCGACCCGGCACTTCGTGCGTCGGTCGGTCCTGCTCTCGATCGGTTCCGCTCGGCTCCGGGTTCGTGATCCGACCCCTGCCGACCTACCTGACCTACCATGGCTGAATGACTGCGCCATCGACGTCGTCGCACGTCGATGAGCAGATGCCGTGGAAACTCGACCGGGGCCGCTCCTTCGGTGAGATGGGCTATCTCCCGGGACTCGACGGCCTTCGGGCTGTGGCCATCATCGGGGTGCTGCTCTACCACGCAGGAATCGACTGGATGCCCGGAGGCTTCCTCGGTGTCGACGTCTTCTTCGTCATCAGTGGCTTCTTGATCACCTCACTGATACTCGAGGAATACGACCGCTCCGGGCGCGTCAATTTCACCAAGTTCTACCTCGGCCGCGCCCGCCGGCTCCTCCCCGCCGTTGCCGTATTGCTGATCGCAGTCGGCCTTGCGGTTCTGATCGTCTACCAGGACGCACTCAGCGCCTTCCGCGAAGACGCACTCGCGACCGTCTTCTACGTGAACAACTGGTGGTACATCTTCGTTGATCAGTCCTACTTCGAGTCTGTCGGACGACCACCGCTGTTGAAGCATCTGTGGTCACTGTCCGTTGAGGAGCAGTTCTACTTGATCTGGCCGGTGTTTGCCCTTCTGCTGATGCGGTCGGGAGGACGTCCTCTCGTTCGTCGACTCGCCCTGGTGTTGGCGATCGCATCGACGGTGTGGATGGCGGTCTTGTCGATCCGCAATGGCTACCCGGTCGACGCCGACCCCAGCCGCGCGTACTTCGGTACCGACTCGCACAGCATGGGGCTCTTGGTCGGTGCCGCGCTGGCCACGATGTGGAGGCCCGGGCGATTGAGCACCCAGGTTCCACGCGGAGCCCAACTCATCATCACCGGGATTGGCGTGGCATCCCTCGCCGCTGTCATCGGCTTCTATCTCTTCGTCGGTGAGTTCACGCCGTGGTTGTATCGCGGGGGTTTTCTCGCCCTCGCCTTCTTCACCACAGCGTTGATCGCTGCGGTGACCCACCCGGCTTCTTTCTTGGGACCGGCGCTCGGCACGGGAGTTCTTCGCTACATCGGCAGACGCTCCTACGGCATCTACCTGTGGCACTGGCCGATATTCATGGTGACGCGCCCCGGTATCGACGTGGAGTGGAGCGAGCCCGTCACCTTCGTCGTGCGCATCGCTCTCACGCTCGTCATCGCCGAACTCAGTTACCGCCTGGTGGAGATGCCCATTCGGCGGGGCGTGCTCGGTCGGGCCTGGTCGGCCGTGCGCTCAGGAGGCGCGCTAGGCATGCGAGCCATCGGCACACTGATTGCTACCGGCATCGTCACCGTCGTCGGCGCGGCCGTCGCCATCGCCTTGATCATGAACCCCGGAGATGGCCGTGACGCCATTCCCCCCGATGTCGCCGAAGCCATGGGGATCGCCGATGGCGGCCCTCTCGAACTGGCCATCGACGATGAATCATCGGATGCCCAGGACGCCGCCGATGCGAACGCGACTGCTGACATATCGACCGAGTCAGCTGCCGACCCGGACGCCACCGGCGACAACAG
>RGQW01000172.1 GCA_010029945.1 Actinomycetota bacterium
GGGAACCTCGCGTCCCGGTGCGTAGTTGTGGCTCTCTAGCGAACTGCTCATGTCCTGGTTGTCCCTTCTGATTGTTGTACGAGGTCGAGGAAGTGTTGACCTACACGCCGACCGAATTCGGGGTCATTGACGTGCAGTTGTTCATGAACGACGGTGATGTCCGGCCGAAGACGAGCGACGAACCTTTCGAGGAACGCCGCATCCGTCGCCGGATCGTAGAACTCTCCCCCCGGCACGTTGGGAATCGAGAATCCTTCGGTGGGGATGACCACCCTGATCGGACCCTTGGCACCGTTGATGCGATCAGCGAGATCGTCCGCGATGGCCAACATGTCGTCGAGATTCGCTCGAACCAGAGCGAACTCCGGATTGTGGTCGTACCTCGCGCGATCGGACAGGTGGTCGGGGATCGAGTGCGGCGGGAAGACGGCGAACTCCACACACCCCGGCACCACCACCTGGGGTAAGCCACGTTCGCCCGCGCTACGCAACCGATCGTCTCCGCCCACGTGCACGCCACCCATGACGTTGCCGACGAGCTCAGACACCGTGAGGTCCACAACTCCCACGAAGTGACCGGCGTCGACAAGTTCTTCCATGGCCGGACCGCCGACACCATTGGCGTGGAAGACCACGCCGTCCAAGCCGGCTTCCGCGAGCACCTCCCGCATCGCCATCGACGCGGTTGTTGTGTTGCCCAGCATGGTGATGGCGACCGCCGTCGAATGCTCAGGTGCTTCGAGGGCTGTTTGGCCGTGCTTCACCATTCCCACCATCGCCGCCGCAGCGTTGTCGAAAACCGAACAGGCGATGGCGTTCAGGCCGAGGATGTCGACGACCGTGTGCATCACGATCATGTCCGACGTTCCCACCAGCGGGTCGAACAGATGTCGTCCCGATGCGATCGGCGACAACACCATCTTCGGAACTCCCAGCGGCAACTCCATCAGTGCCGCGGCAGACATCACAGCGCCCTCTGCGCCCCCGAGACCGATGCCCCCGAGGACCAGACCTTGCCGGTGCAGGTCGGCGACCTTCGCCCGCACGAACGTCCGCATCTGGTCCACAGCCCGGCCGCGAGTGCCCGCTTGCTGCAATGCCTCCAACGTGGTTCCACCGAACTCGGCCAAGTCGGCGTGCGAGACGTCCGGCTCGATGAATAACGGCTCGCCCAAGATTCCCGTGTCCATCACGAGAGTGGGAACCCCTAGGGCATGGAGCCGGGACCGGAGGTAGTCCACCTCCGGTCCCTTGGTGTCGAGTGTCCCGATGAGCAGGACGCTCGGCTCTCCTAACCCCATTCGACCAAGCCTGCGTGTCGGTGCCCGGGCCTAGTTGCTGATCAGTGGCAACAGGGCCTCGGAGTTCTTCATGACCAGCCAGTCGTAGAACTCCTCAGTGAGGGTGCTGCTGCCGTGATCGATGATGAACTGCAACTGTTCCGGGCTGATGTCCGTGAAGTCCGTCTCGAGTGCGTTCGGGTACTTGTTCGCTGGGGTGCGGTCGATCGGTGCCACGAACTCCGCGGTCAGGGCTCCGTCGTACCCGATGCTGGCGAGGGTTTCGACGACCTTCTTCCAGTCGTAATCACCCATGCCCGCCGGCCACCGGTTGTTCTCGGCGACGTGGAAGTCCGTCAGGCGCCCCTTCGTCGAACGAATCGCCTCGTACAAATCCTCTTCCTCGATATTGATGTGGAAGGCATCGAGGCACACGCCGCAGTTTGGTCCTGTCGCTTCCGCGAGAACCATGGCCTGCTCAGCTCGGTTGATGAAGTAGGTCTCGAACCTGTTGAGCGGCTCGATGGCGCACCGAACGCCGGCCGCTTCCGAATGCTCGTAGACCTCTTTCATGCCATCAACGGCCCACTGCCACTCTTCCTCAGGTGTCGCGTCGGGAACGATCTTGCCCACGGTGGCAGGGACGATTGTCATCTCGTAGCCATCGAGCTCCTTGACCATGGTGATGCAGTCCTTGACGTACTGCACCGTCGCTGCGCGCTGCGCCTCGTCCTTCGCCGGCATGTTGCGCTCACCGAGCATCAAGGTGACCGATCCCCAGCAGGTCAACCCGTAGTGGTCGAGCAGGGCCTTAACCTCTTTCGAGTCATAGATGTCAGGCTCGCCACTGATCTCAATACTCTTGTATCCGTACTTTGCGAGCCGTGCGATCGTCGTCTCGATCGGCTCCGCCCGCATCCAGTTGTGCATCGATAGGTGCATTACTCACTCTCCCTTGTTCTTCACTTCGTCAATTCCCGCGCCTAATTCATCCGTCGAGGTGGCCCAAAGCCGAGTTTTCCGGGATTCAAGATTCCATCGGGATCCCAAGCCGCCTTCAACGACTTCAGCAGATCGAAGGCTTCCCCATGCGCTTCGCGCATGAATCGACCCAGTTTCACGCCGACGCCGTGGTGCTCGTTCAAGGTTCCGCCGTTCTCCAGTGAGGCCCGGACAGCGGCATCCCAGAGCCGGTCATGGAGTGCCATCGCTTCATCCGGATCGGACGGAGCTTCATCGATGTAGAACCTGTCGTAAATCATCGACCCCCACGGGAACCAGTGAGAGAAGTGAGCGGTGTACGTGGCCCCGTACTCGGCGAAGCCTTCCTCGATGACTTTCTTCTTCGCCCAGTAGATGTCTTCGAGTCGATCGAAGCGAGCGCACGTGTCGGTTGTGCCGAAGACCATCGGCGGGGCGGGTGCCTTCCCATGCGCGAACGGCTCGTACTTTCGATCCCACCACAACTGCCCGAGTTCGGGTCCGTAGCTTGTCCCGCCGACCTCACCGCAGAGCTGGGAGATCTGCTGTACCTCGTAGTCCACCAATGGACTCGGGCCGTCGCACATGAGGACGAGCAGGACTCCCTCCACGTCGGCATCGATCCACGAAGCCAACTTCTGCGTGTCCTTCTCGTCGTACAGGCGCACGACCGCTGGTCGGAGCCTGCCGACCATGATGCGCCGGCCCGCCTCGATTCCCTCGCTGATGGACGGGAAACCGAAGGACAGGAATTCGCGTCGCTCCGGAAGCGGCTCGAGCTGCATGGCCGCCTGGGTGATGACGCCGAGAGTGCCTTCCGACCCGACGAGGACTTGGACGAGGTCCGGGCCGGATGCATGGTTGGGAGTAGGAAGCGTTTCGACCAGACGGCCCGGCGGCAGCGCCGCCTGCACCTGCAACACCAGGTCTTCGGCCTTGCCGTACTTGGTCGACAGCACCCCCGATCCACGCGCGGCGAGGAAGCCGCCCAAGGTCGCTCCGAAATGGAACGAGCCGGGATAGTGGGGCATCGTCAAACCGACAGCGTTCAACTCCTCCTCCAAAGCCGGGCCGTCGATGCCGGCTTCCGCGGTGACGACCAGGCTCGTGTGGTCGATCTCCAAGATTCGGTTCATCCGGGTGAGGTCCAGTGCGATTC
>RGQW01000173.1 GCA_010029945.1 Actinomycetota bacterium
CGAATCGCGCCCGTCTCGCCGAGTCATCCGCGTCGAAAGCAACGAGGTCGTCGTCGTGGAAGGAAACACCCCAGGCGCCGACCTCGGACAATCGCTCGAGCGACTCCACGGGATCCAGGGCCCGGCGGGTCGCATCACCGAAGGGATCTCGGGCCTGCCAGCCCACGGTCCACAGGCCGAACGCGAACTTGTCCGCTTTCGTCGGCTTGATGTCCTGCGCTGGCGTCAGCATGTCGTCCTCAACTCTTCGACGAGAAGGCCGCGTCGAAGGCCTTCTCGGCCGGCTCGATCTGGGTCAGTTTGCGGACGAACTCCAATGCCTCCGGCCCTCCGGTGAGTCGATCCATCCCGGCGTCTTCCCACTCCACCGACATCGAGTGCTCGTATCCGATGAAGTTCAGCATCCGGAAGATGCTCTCCCAGGGCACGTCGCCGTGGCCGGTCGAGACGAAATCCCATCCTCGGCGAGGGTCGGCCCACGGCAGGTGGGATCCGAGTCGACCGTTGCGCCCGTCGAGCTGCTTGCGCGACTCCTTCAGGTGCACGTGATAGATCCGGTCTTGGAAGTCCCACAGGAATCCGACCGGGTCGAGGTCCTGCCACATGAAGTGACTGGGGTCGAAGTTCAGTCCGAAAGCCGGCCGGTGGCCGATGGCCTCCAGCGACCGCTTCGTCGTCCAGTAGTCGTAGGCGATCTCGCTGGGGTGCACCTCGTGCGCGAAGCGCACTCCTTCCTCATCGAACACGTCCAGGATCGGATTCCATCGGTCCGCGAAGTCTTGGTATCCGCGCTCGATCATCTCGGCGGGCACCGGGGGAAACATGGCCACTGTGTGCCAGATCGACGATCCGGTGAATCCGACAACGGTGGGGATTCCCATCTTGGCGGCGGCTCGGGCGGCGTCCTTCATCTCTTCTGCAGCACGCTGCCGCACGCCCTCAGCCTCACCATCGCCCCACAGCCGCTCGGGCAAGATCCCCTGGTGCCGCTCGTCGATGGGGTTGTCGCAGACCGCTTGACCGACGAGATGATTCGCCAAGGCCCACGCCTTCAGGTTGTACGAGGCGAGGATCTCCTTGCGTTCCTCGACGTACCCCGGTTCGTTGACGGCTCGATGAATGTCGAAGTGGTCTCCCCAGCAGGCGATTTCGAGACCGTCATAGCCCCACTTGCTGGCCAGTTCACACACGGTCGTGAAGGGGAGGTCAGCCCACTGGGCGGTGAGCAACGCGATCGGACGCGGCATGTCGATCCTCCTATCGATCGGCTAAACGTTGGTTCGCACGGATTGAGCCTGGGCACTGCGCTCGACAGCATCGAGAACTCGCTGCACATACAGGCCGTCGGCGAATGACGGCTCCGGTGCGCGGTCGTTGACGATGTCGAGGACGAAATCTCGGAATTCATGGGTGAAGGTGTGGTCGTAGCCGAGCACGTGGCCTGGGGGCCACCAACCCTCGACGTAGGGATGGTCGCTCTCGGTGACCATCACGCGTCGGAATCCTGCATCCTTGCCGTCCACCGTGTGGTCGTGCACCCACAGCTCGTTCATCGACTCGAACTCGAACCGAAGGCTCGCCTTTTCTCCATTGACCTCGATGGCCATGCCGTTCTTCCGGCCGCTGGCAAACCGGGTTGCTTCGAACGTCCCGACGGCGCCGTTATCGAAATTCGCCAGGAACAGGGCCGCGTCATCCACCGTGACCTTGCCTCGTTCTGCGCTCTTCGTCGCCTCGAGAAGGTGCGTTTCTCCTACGAGCGGCCGCTCATCGATGAAGGTACGGAGTTCACCGCTGACGTTCGTGATCTGAGATCCGGTGACGAACTGGGCGGCATCGACGATGTGGGCACCGAGGTCTCCCAGCGCACCCGACCCTGCTTCTTCCTTCACCAGACGCCAGACCAGGGGGAACTCCGGATCGATGATCCAGTCCTGAAGGTAGACGGCTCGCACATGGAAAATGCGGCCCAGTCTCCCCTGCCGGACCAGCTCTCGGGCATACGCCAAGGCGGGCACACGGCGATAGTTGAAGGCGACCATGGATTTGCCCGACGAGGCCTGCGCCGCCGCGGCCATCCGCTCGGCTTCTGCGACCGTGTTGGCCAACGGCTTTTCACAGATGACGTGTTTTCCGGCATTCAACGCGGCAACGGCGATCTCCTCGTGGGAACTCCCCGGGGTGCACACGTCCACAATGTCGATGTCGTCACGGGCGATCACCGCTCGCCAGTCCGTTTCCGCCGATTGCCATCCGTATTTCGCGGCAGCTGCCGTGACGGCCTCCTCATTGCGGCCACAGATGACACGCATGTCGACGTCGACCCCGAGGTCGAAGACGCGGCCCACGGTGCGCCAGGCATGCGAGTGCACCGCCCCCATGAAGGAGTACCCGATCATGCCGACACCCAGCGACGAACCGCCCATCAGCAGCCTCCATCCGTCGAATCAGGCGCCGCATCAGCGGCAATCCGTATCCGGCCTTGTATACCGGTCATCCTTGAGGTCCCGTTGCCCCCTGTCAACCGATTTTCCCTATTCGGCGCGGCGTAGGTCGCTACCGGAATCGCTCCCGAAGTCGCTGCTGGAATCATCGTGGCGCCGCCCCCAACACCGAGCCAGCCACCTGAAGGATCGTCTCGACGCTCGATCGCATGTGGTTGATGTGATCGGTGACGGCGGCCTCGACCTCGTCTCGCTCACCCCTGGCCACGGCGCCGGCTATCTCCCGGTGCTCTTGGGAACACGTGGTCAATCGAGTGCTCGTCTCCAGGGATCGGTTCCAGAACCGTTGGATCCGGCGGCGAGTCACCCTCGCGATGTCGGCGACGGTGGGGTTGTCCGCTGCCCGGAGGATCACTTCGTGGAAGGACGTATCGGCCTGCACCCACGCCTCGGCATCTCCCTGCTCGGCGGCATTAATCATGTCCTGAGCCAGCTCTTCGAGTGCCCGGGAATCATCGGGAGACATGGCGTCGGACGCACGAGTGAACATGTAGGTATCGAGCAAGATCAACAGATCGCACGCATCGTTGAGTTCCTTGGTGGTCAGCAACGAGACCGTGAACCGGTTGTTGTCTCCGCGCCGGACCAATCCCTCGGCCTCCAGCCGACGCAGGGCTTCTCGAATGGGAGTGCGACTCACTCCGATTTCCTGCGCTAGTCGGTTTTCCGACAGTTGCGCATTCGCCGGCAGTTGAAAGGTCGTGATGGCCGTCACGAGCCACGTATAGGCGTCATCGCCTAGCGAGGCGGCTTCGTCCTGTTTGACCGTCATCGTGATACCCGTGATCCCCGCGCTACATCACTCGATCGACGAACTCACGCGTGTGGACCTTCACCGGAACGGTCATCAACTCCATGACTCCCTTAGCGACGTGCTCGGAGTAACGGCGGAAGGCTTCGTGACCCT
>RGQW01000174.1 GCA_010029945.1 Actinomycetota bacterium
TTCCCACGCGGCCTGGTTGAACGACTTGTCGTCCACCTTGCCCGTGTCGGTCACCAGACCGATGCAGATGTTCTCTTCGGCTCCACAGTCGCTGTCGTCCGTGGTCGGACCGGTTGCCTCTTCCTCAGCAACCTCTTCCGCTGCCTCTTCTTCGAGTTCCTCAGCAACGTCCTCGATGTCCTGCTCTTCAGCGGTTTCTTCCACGGTCTCTTCCACGGTCTCCTCGACCGTGGCCTCCGCGGCGTCGCCATCGGAGTCGCTGCTACATCCAGCGAGCACGAGTGCCGCGGCCGCGAAGCCCGCAACCAATAGCTTGCGATGCATGCACATGCCTTTCTGTTGGGTCCTCGCCGCACACGATTGAGGGCGAGACGTCGTGGTCAGACCTTAATCGCCCGCAGCACGAAAAGGGAGAGCGGCTCAGTAATGGTGACGAGTCTCAATCAACTTGTAATACGAGCCGTTACCCATTCGTTACGGGTGTTACTCATGTGACGAGATGTGTTCAGAACGTTGCGAGTTCAGAACGTTGTTCGGGCACTCGCTGACCAACCCCCATCGACGGGGATGACGGCACCGTTGATTCCCGACGCTTGGCTGCTGAGCAGAAACGAGATCACGCCGGCGACCTCCTCCTGGCTCACCGGGCGCCCCGACGGCGCGACCTCACTCCACCAGGACCATCCCTGTGGCCAGTCTTGTTCCAAGCCCTCTCGTGCGATCAAGCCTGGAGCTACGCAGTTCGCTCGCATCCCGCGTGGTCCGATCTCGCGCGCGAGGGAGCGAGTGAAAGATTCCAACGCCGCCTTTGACGCCGCATAGTGCGCGTGGTTGGCAAAAGCCGCTGATGCCTCGACGGACGAGATGGTGACGATCGACCCTCCGGGTGCCATCACGGCCAACGCAGCCCGCGAGATGCGCGTGGCCGCAAGAAAGTTCGCCTCCCACATCGCCTGCCAGTCACTATCGAGGAGTTCATCGAAGGGTTGCAGCGACTGCATCGCGCTGCAGTGAACGAGCCCATCGACCCGGCCCCAACGGTTCACGACATCGTCGATCAGGCGCGTGGCGACATCCGGATCAGACGCCGCCCCGAGGTCAGCCGGAAAGGCGGCGGCTACGCCCCCCGATTGCTCGATCGAATCGACGACGTCCCTCGCTGCGTCTTCGTTCAACCGGTAGTGGACGGCCACCGAATAACCACGTCCCGCACACATTCGCGCGATAGCGCGACCAAGGTGCCCTGACGCACCCGTCACCACTACTACCCGACCCTGACTCACAGCCCTCACCTCATTCGATGCTTGATCGCGGACTCCGCGTTCGGCCACTGAGAGAAATCGGTCGCCGCATCAGCCAACTCAAATCCGCTGAAGGGCGGCGCGAGTACGCACGTCACCAGCGTCCACTCCCCGAGGGAAACCGTGCCTTGCCAGGTGTGCGCGGGTATGCGGTGATGCGCCACCTGCCCGGCCGACGGATCGCTACCGAGGTGAACGACGTCGTGGGTTCCATCGTTGTGCAACACCACAATCTCAGCGGCCGCGCCCGCCACGAACGTCCAGGCTTCGTCTTCGACAAGACGGTGCATGGCGCTGAAATCGTTCGGGGTCACGAGTGCGTAGATGGCGTTCGCGTGTTCGGTTCGCCACAGCAGTCGAATCCAACAACCTTCCCCGTCGAGGTATTCCAGACCCAGGGCATCGATGACCTGCTCGGCGGTCATGCCCTGAAGATTTCCCCGCCCGTCGCTAGCCACTCCTACGCACCGCCGACGTGTTCCAGTGCTTGGGCGCGGACGCCTGGAACATCCACCCGGGTCGGGCGTCGATCGGCGACGACCACATCGCCGGCCACGAGCACGTCCCGAACATCGGATCTCCCCGCCGCGAACACCAACGCAGTAAACGGATCACGAAGCGGTGTCAGGTGCGGAGCCGCAGCATCGACCACGATCAGGTCCGCTTCCTTGCCAACCTCGAGACTGCCGATTCGATCCTCCATACCCAGCGCCTGCGCGCCGTGAATCGTCGCTGCGCGCACGACATCTTCCGCACTGATAGCGGCCGGGTCCTCACGCACCAGGCGAGCGAGATTCGCCGCCAGCCTCATGGCCGCGAACATGTCCAGGTCGTTGCTCGACGAGCACCCGTCCGTTCCGAGACCGACTCGGATGCCCTGTTCCCGATACCCCACGAGGTCCATCGCACCGCTGGCCAACTTCAGGTTCGACCCCGGGTTATGCGCCACACTCGCGCCACCCGACGCAATAGATGAACGATCGTTGTCACTAAGCCGCACACAGTGCGCCAGCACGGTCCGAGCATCCAACAGGCCCGCCCGCTCCAATAACGCCGTCGGTCGGGCCCCGTGAGCCTGCACGGTCGCATCGTTCTCTTTGTCGTTCTCGGAGTTGTGCGTGTGAATCCGAGCATCCATTCCCCGTGCCAAAGCGTCGATGTCGGCCAGGTGGTCGGGGTTGACGATCAATGGACTGTGCGGCATCAAGAACCTCGGTACGTACGCACCACCCAGGGAATCGAGGACCTCCGGCCATCGCTGCGCAAGGTCGAGCCGCTCGGTCCATTCGAGCCCGTCGGGTCCTGGAAAATCGAAGAAGACTGGACCGATCGCGTGGCGGATTCCGACCTCCACTGCCCCCCGGTGGGCGGATTCGGGGTGGAAGTACATGTCGAGCGCCGTCGTCGTACCGCCAAGAAGGGCTTCAAGGGAGCCAAGTCGGGCACCGAGGTAGGTGCCCTCTGGCCCCATGATTCGCGCCTCCTCGGCCCATACGCGTTCGAGGAAACCCTGGAGATCCACGTTCTCAGCGACGCCCCGCAGGAGAGTCATCGGCAGATGGGTGTGCAGGTTGATCAAGCCCGGCAGTACCAGGCAATCCGTCGCATCGATCCGTCGATGCGCATCGAAGGAGTCCACGTCGCCAACAGCGACGATGCGTCCGTCGCGAACGGCGATGCCGGCTCGCTCATGGACTGAGCCAGTGTCGTCACACGTGAGGACATAGCGAGCCCCGGTGATGACGGTGTCCACCACAGCAGAGTTCATCAGGCCAGTAACCGGGCTGCTTCCGAGAGGATCCGCGTAACCGTCGTCGCCCCATCAGCGACAACCGCCTGCACGTCTTCGATGGTGATGGGCTCGGTGCCTTGCCCGGCAGCCGGGTTCGCGACCAGCGACAGACTCGCGTAGGGCAAGTCCTTCTCGAGTGCCAGTACGACCTCGGGGACGCCCGTCATTCCCACAACGGTCACGCCCGCGAGTGCGGCGAGCCGAATTTCCGCCCGCGTTTCGAAACGCGG
>RGQW01000175.1 GCA_010029945.1 Actinomycetota bacterium
CCTTCTTGGTCTTCTTGCAGAACGTCGCGGAGTACGCAGAGTTCTGATCGCCGGCCTTGCTCCTCATCCTGAAGCAGTACTTGGTTGCGGGCTCAAGATCCTTGACCTCAAGGGCTGTGTCACTGGCTGCTGGGCCCGGAGACACACTGGACCAGCCGGACAGGACCTGGCGTTGGATGTCGAACCCGGAAATCTTGGTGTTCTTGTCACACGCAACTGCCTCCTGACCCTCGGGGGTCTCCGACGGAAGCATCCACGTGAGTGCCAGCGCAGTGTCGCTCAATTTGTCGGCCATCGGCTCAAAGGGCGGGCACGGAACCGAGGCTGCTGCTTCCGAGGATCCCCCGGTGCCACTACCGCTCCCGCTGCTCCCGGATGCGGCACTCTTGGCGTCTTCGACTTCTGCTGCGGTCGGCATCACGACACACATCTGCGGTGTGAAGAGAGATTGTGTCTTGTCAGCGGTGGCCAGCAGTCGGTAACAGTTCGCCTGCCCGAGCGTCGTCTTCGTCACAACGAAACGGGCCGTTCCGGATGGCACATCACCCACGTGCGTGCAATCACCGCACGAGGGCGACTCATTGTCGTAGTCGTACACGGTCGAGGTGGGAGACGACGCACTCGGGGACGGAGATGAGCTCGGGCTATCCGGGGACGGAGAAGCGGACGGAGACGGTGAGCCTGTCCCGCCGCCGGCGCCCACAGAAGCCGGCATAAATACAACCGATGATGTGAAGGAGATGGATTGTGATGTTCCGTCCGAGGACGTGGACGTACCGGGGGAACTCAGCGCATTTCCAGCGTCACCAACCGCATACACCGAGTAGCCGGTCGCTCCGGAAACCGCACTCCATCGAAGCAAGATCTGATCTGTCCCCAACTGCTCTGCCGAGAAATTGGCCGGCGTCGCCGGCGGAGTAATGACAACGTCGTCTGATCCCGACAAGGCGAGTCGACTCAAAACGAACGCCGCGATGATCCCGAGAATTGCGAGCAGGAGCACAAGCCTGCCGATGATCCCGAGTCGGAAGCGAATGATCGGCCGTTGAATCACAGTAACTCGTTGCACCGCGGACTGCATGTCCTCCAGCGGCGTCCCCAACGTCACGTCCTTGTTGGGCTCGATGACCGAGAGCATGCTCAATGTGCGCTGTCGGCCCACCAGGTGGAAGGGACCGTTGATGGTCACTCGAGTCCACGATGTCTCTCCCGGAGCGAGCTCGATCAGGGAGTCATCGACCTTGAAACGCAGTCGTCCATCTGGATCCCACAGACGAAGAATGATGCGTACCGTGGTGTTTCCATTGTTCGTGATGCTTGCGTACGTCGACGTCCGACGGCGCATCTCGAGAGTTGTCTTGCTGACATTCAGAGCGGATTCATAGAACGGATCGACGGTGATACTGAGTTCGGCAACAGTGCTTTCGTTCGGGTCGACTTCTGACGTCGCCTTGATACCGATGGGATATGTCTGGGCGCCTACTCGCGATGCACGCGGCGGCTTGATGACGATGGCTGCGGAGTTTTCGTCACCGGGGAATAGGGACAGTTCCGAGGGAACGAGCGATACCCATCCCGAGCCGTTGCCGACAGATGACAGCGAGTAAGTCTCGACTACGGGACCCACGTTGCGGACCGTGACTTTGACGCGCACCGGTTGCCCGGGAGTTGCTGTGACCTCTTCTTGCGCCAACGACACGACGGGCCGTGGAAGGACGCTTCGCTCGGCCACGATGGTGCCCGCAAGCGCATCCTCTCGGAGCCCCACTTCCTCAGAGCCGGTGTCGTCGGAGGCGACGGACGCCGTTGCAGCGGAGCCGGTTGCGTCCGAAGACCCGTCACCTCCCTCACCCGAGGCACCCAGGACCTCGTTCACCCACCGCAGATACTGCTCTTCTCCGCTCTCCGAATCGTTGTCAGGCATCGCTTGTCACCTCCCCACTAGGAGAGTGTGTGAGGGATCCGAAGGACTGCTCGAGGGGAAAGGAGAGACGACCAAGTTTCTGCCACTCACGAGCCGATCCCCAGATGACATGTTCATATTCGACGTGTCGTCCGGCTTCGGCAGCTGCGAAGGCAGCCGATAGGCAGGCGGAACTTATTCCTCCGCCAGACAGCTCCAAAGTCGACAGTGTTCGGAACTGATCATCGGACAGGTGCTGGCCTTGTTGACCCAAGCATGCTCGCCAGATCTTCTCTCGCAGTTCCTGAGTCGGTTCTGGGAAGTCGACGATGCAGTCGAGTCGGCGCGAGAACGCGTCATCGAGGTTCGCGCGAAGGTTGCTCGTCAGGATCGCAAGCCCATCGAAGGACTCCATCCTCTGCAGGAGATAGGCAACTTCGATGTTTGCGTGTCGGTCTCGCGCGTCGCTCACCTGGGAACGCTTCCCGAACAAGGCGTCCGCCTCATCGAACAGCAGCACCCCGTCGAACTGCTCGGCCGCAGTGAAGATCTGCTCGAGTCGCTTTTCGGTCTCCCCGATGTACTTGTCCACCACACTCGACAGGTCGACGTGGAACAACGGAACCCCGAGCTCCCCAGCAAGAGCTTCCGCGGCCATGGTCTTTCCCGTGCCGGACGGCCCGGCGAAGAGGGCGGTGATCCCTCGGCCTCTCGTTCCGCCCGGACGCATCGCCCAGTCGTCGAAGACTCGATCCCTGAGACGAACCCTGCTCAGGAGGTGGGACAACTCCCCTTCCACTTGATCGGGAACGATGACGTGGGAGAGCCGGAAGGTGGGAATCACCGGGCGGGCCAGGGTTCCCATATCCGAGGGTGCCGACGCGCTGATCTTCTCGTTGCCGTGAAGCAATCGCTCGCGTATGTCCTCAGGTTCGAGGCGCTGCAAAGTGTCGACGGGGCGCGGGCTGTCGATCTGTTTGGTGAGGTAGTCCAACCATGCGTCACGGACTGCGGGCGCCGCCACCGGGACGTCAACGATGCGATCGGGGAGAAGGTCCACCGACACGCTCGGACCGGTGATGACGATCACGGGGACGAAACTTTGATCAAGCAACGTGATGACCTCACCGACACGGTCGGCCGCGATTCGACGAGCATCAACGATCATGGGAGTGCACGCCAGGGCGGCTTCCCGAAGGCTCGCGTGCACGGCCTCCCGGCGCTCGGAGGTGTCGTGCGGAAGATCGTGCGCATCCAACATCAACGCCCGGGGATGCCCAGACATGTGCAGGCGATGGTGAGCGATGCACACAGCGCCGGAGCCCTGATGAGACCTCAGGCACACGATGGCTGATTCGTGACGTGAGC
>RGQW01000176.1 GCA_010029945.1 Actinomycetota bacterium
ACATCATGAACACGCAGCCCCCATATTCCCCTGAATGCCAAGAGCGCACTCAAGGCCGCTGTAGCGGTATCCCGTTCATCCACCTCTCGAGGGGCACCGTCCTTACCCGCCAACAGTGATCCAAGGAACCTCTTGCGAGAAGCTCCTACCAAGATCGGTGCTTGGCCACTCGCGAGTGCATCTACCGACCGGAGTAACTCCCAGTTGTGCTCTGCTTCTTTCGCGAAACCGATTCCCGGGTCGACGATGATCAACGTCGGATCCACTCCCTGGGCGGTCGCGATAACGATCTGCTCCTCGATCTCGCGACGCACCTCGCGCACGGTGTCGCGATACACGGCCTTGTCGTTCATGTCGACCGAGTGACCACGCCAATGCATGAGCACATAGGGAACAGCCAGGTCCGCGACAACGGCATGCATCTTCGGATCCGACTTACCCCCACTGACATCGTTGACAATGCTGGCTCCGCAATTGACCGCTTCACGGGCCACGTCGGCACGCATCGTGTCGACACTGACGGTCACACCGGCTTCGACAAGGCCGACGACGACGGGCAGGACGCGGTTCATCTCGGTGTCGATCGACACACGTGTTGCTCCCGGGCGCGTGGATTCCCCTCCCACATCCACAACATCGGCGCCCTCATCGACGAGGGACAGTCCGTGCCGAATGGCCAGGTCGGTCGTCGAGAATCGGCCCCCATCGGAGAAGGAATCAGGCGTGACATTGACAACGCCCCACACCACCGGCATTCGAGGGTCCAGCCTGGATACCGGCAACGCCGACACAACTACCGAGCCTTGATCAGCGCCATCGCCTCGGCGCGCGTCGCCGCGTTCAAAAGAGTGCCTCGCATAGCACTCGTGACCGTCATCGATCCAGCTTTGCGTACTCCGCGAACGGACATGCACGTGTGCTCGGCTTCGACAACGACGATCGCTCCCCGCGGCTGAAGGATCCGCACGATCGCATCAGCGATCTGGGTGGTGAGACGCTCTTGCACCTGAGGCCGGCGTGCAAAAACATCGACAAGGCGCGCCAGTTTCGACAGTCCGGTGATCTGACCGGAGGCGTTGGGGATGTAGCCAACGTGGGCGACTCCGTAAAACGGCAGCAAGTGGTGTTCGCAGGTGCTGTAGAGCTGAATATCTTTGACGATCACGAGCTCCTCGTGCCCCACATCGAACACCGTCGTCAAGACGTCTTCGGGATCTTGTCGCAATCCACCGAACATCTCTGCGTAGCTTCGTGCCACACGCTCCGGGGTCTCGCGCAGTCCATCCCGGTCGGGGTCTTCCCCTATGGCGATCAGCAATTGACGGATCGCGGCGGCGACAGCGTCAGCGTCGTACTCCCCTGCCGCGGCACCGGAGTCGGTGCCCACTGGATCGATGGCCATGCGTCAATCTACTGAGCGTCGGGGTCTCGGGACTCGTTCAAGGCCGGCTCGATAGCCGGAGACGAACTGTGCCCGTTCGATGAAGCGGGTGGAAAAGGAATAGGGCCCCGCGTGTCCGGTGCTCGGCGAGCCGAGCCGGTCCAGGCTGGACGCGGCGACTGGAGTTTCAGTTCGGCAAAGATCTCTTCGATTTCGGCCTTATCCAAGGTTTCGCGCTCGAGGAGCGCGAGGACCATGGCGTCGAGAATCTCTCGATTGTTGACGAGGACGTCGTAGGCCTCCTGGTGAGCGGCTTCGATGAAGCCGCGGACTTCTTCGTCGATGGCGGCGGCGACTTCTTCCGAGTAGTCCCGCATGTGGCCCATATCTCGACCGAGGAAGACCTCGCTCTGCTCCTGGCCATACTTGATGGCACCCAGGCGCTCCGTCATACCGAATTGCGTCACCATGGATCGAGCGACAGACGTCGCCTTCTCGATGTCGTTGGCCGCACCCGTTGTCGGATCGTGAAAGATCAATTCCTCAGCGGCACGACCCCCGAGCATGTATGCGAGTTGATTGAGCATCTCGCTTCGCGTGGTGGAGTACTTGTCTTGATCTGGCAGAACCATCGTGTAACCGAGCGCTCTCCCTCTCGGCATGATCGTGATCTTGTGCACGGGGTCGTTGCCCGGCAGGGCAGCCGCGACCAGCGCATGCCCGGCCTCGTGATACGCCGTGATGGTCTTCTCATGTTCGTCCATCACTCGCGTGCGCTTCTGCGGTCCGGCGATCACCCGATCAATCGCCTCGTCGAGAGCTTCGTCATCGATGAATGTCTTGTCCGATCGCGCGGTGAGCAGCGCTGCTTCGTTCAAGACGTTGGCGAGATCAGCGCCCGTGAAACCGGGAGTGCGGCGTGCTACCGCCATCAGATCGATGTCGTCGGTGATCGGCTTGCCTTTGGCGTGCACCTTCAGGATCTCGTACCGACCATTGAGATCGGGACGCTCCACGGCGATCTGCCGGTCGAAGCGACCGGGTCGAAGCAGGGCGGGGTCGAGGATGTCCGGTCGATTCGTGGCCGCAATGAGGATGACGCCCCCGGTCACGTCGAACCCGTCCATCTCGACGAGCATCTGATTCAGAGTCTGTTCACGCTCATCGTGACCTCCGCCAAGGCCAGCGCCACGATGCCGGCCGACCGCGTCGATCTCATCGATAAAGATGATCGCCGGCGCATTCGCCTTTGCTTGCTCGAAGAGGTCTCGGACACGGCTCGCACCAACACCGACAAACATTTCCACGAAGTCCGAACCGGAAATCGAGTAGAACGGGGCGCCCGCTTCGCCTGCAACCGCACGGGCGAGGAGAGTCTTGCCTGTACCCGGCGGTCCGTAGAGCAAGACACCCTTGGGGATCTTCGCTCCCACTTTCTGGAAGCGCTCAGCGTCGGAAAGGAAGTCTTTGATCTCGACCAACTCTTCAACCGCCTCATCGGCACCGGCGACGTCTTCGAACGTTGTCTGAGGCATGTCTTTCGTGATCGCCTTGGCCTTGGACTTGCCGAAGTTCATGAGCCGGCCGCCTCCACCTTGCATCTGGCTGAAGATGAAGACCATGAGCAAGATCAGCAGGGCGAACGGCAGCAGCGAGATGAACAGAGTGACGAGCAGGTTCTCGCTGGGAACCACCACGTTGTAACCGCCGGGCAGCTGGCCGGCATCCGTCCGCTCCTGGAGCAGATTCTGCAGTTCGACGCCCTGACCGGTGATGTAATGCGATCGCACTTGGTCGCCATTGCGCAGCGTCAGCTCGAGGACCTGATCTCGGTCGATGAGCGTGGCGGTGTCCACGTTGCCCGAGGTGATGTCTGA
>RGQW01000177.1 GCA_010029945.1 Actinomycetota bacterium
TGGTGCTCGAAGTAGAACCCGGCCAGGCCATCACCCCCGGCAGCAGGCTTGGCACAGTCGAGGGCTTCAGCCTTTCAGCCGAAACCGATACTGCACAATCTCGGCGTTCCCATGGAGTCCCTTGCCGCGATAGGAAAGATAGACGAAGCAACCGGTCGCGGGATCGTATTCCAGATCTCCGTAGCCGCCGTCCGGGTAGAACTCGTCGATCGGTTTGCCGCCGAGCATTTGCCATGTCTCGCCGCGATCGGTCGAAAGGTAGACGGCATTGGCGCGGGGAAACTTCTTGCCCGCTTTTGGCGTGGTGTTGCCGACGCCGATCAGCGTGCGGTCGGTCCACCAATCGGGCTCGCCTTTCAAATGCGACAGCGTCCAGATGCGCGGACGATCCCACACGCCGGTTTGCGGCAGCGCGTCTTTCCAGCGTTGCCAGGTCTTGCCGCGATCATCGGAACGGGTTTGCAGGACATAACGCCGACCGGGTCCGTCTGATCCGACACTTACGATTCGGTCGCCGCCGACATACTCGAACCCCTTCTCGACGGAGTTGTGCTCCGGCACGTTGACCTGTTCGCTGACGACCCGCCACGACGCTGCGTTGTCTGCTGACTGAATGAACCGACAACGCCAGCGCTGCTTGCCGCCGACGTATTCGCGCAGGCTGGTGTAGATCGTCCCGTCAATCGTGGTGTGGTCGTCCGTTGCATAGCAGCGATCATCGTTGTCTATCCCAACGAAATCGACCTGGCGCAGCTTGCTCCACGTTTGACCGCCATCAGCAGAATCCGTCTGCCACGTGCCTTTACCCTCGCGGTGGTTTGGCCCCGTCGTCCGCCAGACGTGCAGGATGACTTTTCCATTCGGCGCGACATAGAGATACGGCTCGAACGCATCGTCGCCTTCAAACGAAATCGGGAAACCGGCGATCGGCGAGCCATCGGGCGCGTGATCCGCGTCGGACCAGTTCTGACCTCCGTCGTTGGAGAATCGCACATGAATCACGCCGTCCGAGCCGGTGTGCCTCGATGCGCCGCGATAACACAGAACCAGCGTGCCGTTGACGGTCCGTTCCACGGTCGCCCGCCCAAACCAACGGCCGTCTGCTTTGGCTACGACGCGGGTTTCGAGATCAGAGATTTCAAGCTCATTTGGCTTCCACCACCGATCGAGCTGAGTACGAAGTCTTGCGACATCTTGTTTGTGTTCCGCCTGGCTCGACAGATCGCGTTTTTCGAATGGATCCGCTTTCACATCGAACAGGGCCGTTGTCTGCAGATGGCCGCCCCATGGTCCGCTTCCGTCTGCCTGTTTGTGAGGCTCGATGAGTTTCAGGTTTGCCTGGCGAATCCAGCGATAGGCGATGTCTGCAGACGGATTGCTGAGACTGGTCGCATCGCCGGGGTAGATCTCACCGAAGATCGGGCGATTGTCATCAGGCTTCAACTGACCGCGACAGACGGGCAGCAGGTCCACTCCCGGAAGCCGGGGCCGGTGGTTTTCCGCGATGTCGGCAATCGCTAGAAGGGTCGGCATCAGGTCGATACTGCTGACCGGCGATGCCCAGGTCGCGGGGGCAATCACGCCATCCCAGCGGACTAGGATGGGAGTGCGGAGGCCGTCATCGAACGGAGCTCGCTTGCTGCGCGCGGTGTGTGCGAATTCTTCCGGGCGATTTCGCTGCGGGATCAGGTCTGGTCGCCATCCGTTGTCGGACACGAAGACGAAAACGGTGTTCTTCAACTGGCCCTGTTTGCCGACATATTGGATCAACTGGCCGACGGTCTCATCGAACTGAGCAATGGATGCGAAGTACGGGAGTTCATGTTTTTTGACACCCGGGCGGCTCCGGGCCAGATCGTAGAAGCGTTGCGGCGAATCGTGAGGATGATGCGGAAGGTACGGCGCATACCACACAAACCAGGGAGTTTCCGACGCCGTGCAGTCGTCGATGAAGTCATAGATCGGCTGCATGGTGACGCGGCCAATTTGGAGTCCGACGTCGCCGTTTCCGTGGGCGACGATCTCACCGCTGGCGAGCTTGCGGATTCCGCCGAACGTCTGACTTCGCGGCGGGGCCTTGAAGATCGTCATCCCCTCGGTGAAGCCGCCGTTTCGCCAATGTCCCTCCCAGAACTTTCCGGTTTGAAGACAGCGGTATCCGGCTTCCGCGTGAAGGATTCCGGGCAGTGTCTTCTGTTTGCGAATGAGTTCGAATTCGCGCCGCCGCGTTTTCACATACGCGTCCGCCGAGGTCATGCGGTTGTAACCGGCGCTTCCTGGCGGCCCATGATTGAAGTGGACACCGTGCTGATGCGGATACAAGCCTGTCAGCAGCGAGACCAGCGACGGACGACAGACGCTACTGGGCACATATCCGTTGGTAAATCGGGCGGATTGCGCGGCAAGTCTGTCGAGGTTTGGCGTATGGACGCGCTCATTGCCCATGAAGCCGAAGTCCGGCCACGCCTGATCATCGGCAATGATGTAAACGATGTTCGGGCGTTCGGCTCTGCTTGCGGGAATGGGCGCGTCGTCAGCGCTCAACGCACGCAGCGGCGCGAGCAGCAAAACGATGAGGAGTGTGAGTATGTGTTTGCCCGAAAATCTGTGTTTGTTGTCTATCATTGTGAAGCTTTCCCTTTCGGCGGTTTCGCCCCCAGGTTTCCGCGGAGGTTAACGATCCCGATTGATAGTAGTATAGGGAGTCCGATCAAATGCCCGTCAACCGCTCTGTCGAATCGCCGAAGCGGTCGAGTTCCAGGCCGCCCCACTCCATCAGGCTGAGGAACAGGCTGCACATGCGACGGTTGGGAGCATCGAGGTAGTCGAGCACCCGGCCGCCGCGGAGCTTGCCGCCCGCACCGCCGAGCAGGACCACCGGCAATTGTATGGAGTCATGGTTGCCGTGCAACATGCTTGAACAGTGCATGATGGCTGTGTTGTCGAGCAAAGTGCGATCGCCTTCCTTGACTTCCGCCATCCGCTGGCAGAGATAGGCGAGTTGGGACGTGAAGAACTGGTTCACCGCGACGAGTTCCTGCGGCTGGGTATGGGCCATCTGGTGATGCTGATCTTTGGCACCAGCGTGCGCGTGAGTGAGGATCGAGCCGTCGTTGCAATATTTGAGGGTCGCGATCCGCGTAGAGTCGGTACGGAAGGCGAGCAGCACGATATCGTTCATCAGCTTCCAGTAATCTGGAATCTCGGCGGGAATACCATCGGCGGGCCGCGGGCGATCGG
>RGQW01000178.1 GCA_010029945.1 Actinomycetota bacterium
AGCGGGGGAGACGACGTCCGGTGAGCCGCAACGGATCGTCGCTCGGGTCGATAGGCAAATGAACGTCGGTCTTGAGACTCATCAGTTGGCCCCGGAGAAGTCTTTGCGACGGTTCACGACCCACCGCGCCGTCATGTTCACCACGAGGGTGATGAAGAACAACACGAGCCCGGTGGCGATCAGAGCGCTGCGACCGTTGTCACCGGCCTCACCCCACTTCAGGGCGATGTTGGCGGCGATCGAGTTGCCGCCAGGCTCCGTCAACTTCCAGTTGATCTCGAAGACGGCTGAGAGGATGAGCGCCACCGCGATGGTTTCACCGAGTGCGCGACCTAATCCGAGCATCGCGGCCGAGATCATGCCGGGGCGACTGAACGGGAAGACCGACATGCGAATCATTTCCCAGCGAGTGGCTCCGAGGGCGAGGCTCGCCTCGATGTGACTGCGGGGCACCTGGAGGAAGACTTCGCGGGAGATCGCCGACACCGTCGGAAGGATCATCAAGGCGAGAACGACGCCGGCGATGAGGATGCTCTTGGTGTAGAGGTCGACGTTGTTGGTGAAGATCGGGATCCACCCCAGATACGTGGACAGCCACTCGGCAAAGGGGACCAAGTAGGGCATGAAGTTATACAGACCCCACAGGCCAAAGATGATCGAAGGAACTGCCGCCAGGAGGTCGACGATGAACCCCAGGCCTTTGGAGAGCCGCCGGGGAGCGTAGAAGGCGATGAACAAGGCGGTTCCGATACCGATCGGCACGGCGATGATCATCGCCAGGATCGATGTCCACAGCGTCCCGAAGATCAGGACGGAGATTCCCCAGGAGGGCGGGTCCGCGTCGGGGAGCCACTGCTGGTTCGTCAGCAGCGAACCGGTGTTGTTCTGTAAGGCTGGAATGGACTTCCAAATAAGGAACGCGGCGATGGCCGCCAGCACGATCAGAACGGTGATGCCCGCTCCGGTGGTCAGGAAACGGAAGTTACGGTCACCAGGTCTGACGGATCGCTCTGATGTGATCCCAGGATGAAGTTGGGGTTCGTGGACCGGGGCGCTCACGTAGGGAGGTCCCTTTCAGTGGGGTGTCGGACCGGGGTTTTCTGCGGTGTTTCGGTGGAGAGGTGTAGGCGAAACGCTAGTGGAATTTCTCCGCTGTTGCACCGTCGTTGGGCAGGTTGACGTGGCAACAAAATCCTCCCCCGGCACTCATTCACCGACGGTTCTGTCCGGTGGTGTCCGGCCGTGTCACCCATGCGTGTCAGCCGCAATACCTCCGGCCCGACCCGAGGCGAAGTCATCGTTGCCTGGGCCGGGCCGATAGGTCGAGCGAGTGCGGAGCGTCGTGATTACTGGAGGGCGTCGACCGAGGTGCGGACCTTGTCGAGCAACTCTCCGGTGATCGGGACGTATCCGATGTTCTCCAGCATTCCCTGCCCGTCGTCTGAGGCAGCGAAATCAAGGAAGGCCTTGACGAGTTCAGGATTCTGATCCTCAGCCAGACCTCCGGTGCAGCCCACCTCGTACGTGACCAAGGTGATCGGGTACGCACCCTCGGCAGTGGTCCCGTAGTCGATGGACAGGACAAGGTCGTTTCCTTCGCCGACGATCTCGGCAGCACTCAAGGCATTGGAAGCGTTCTGAGCCGTGGGCTCGACGGGGCCGGCGCCTTGGTCGACAGAAGCTGCCTTGGCGTTGATCGCATCCATGACGTAGGAGAGTTCGACGTACCCGATGGAGTTCGGGGTCTGCTCTACCGACGCGGTGACCTGATCGGAGCCCTTGGCACCTTGTCCGCCGGGCGCGGTCCACTCTTTGCCGGTGTCGTACGCCCAGATGTCGGGAGCGACGGTCGCCAAGTAGGCGGAGAAGTTGGCGGTTGTTCCCGAACTGTCCGAACGGTGGAACTGGGCGATCGTGGCGTCCGGCAGTGAGACACCGGAGTTAGTGGCCGCAATGGCGGGATCGTTCCACGACGTGATCTCGCTGGCGAAGATGCCGGCGATGGCCTCTGGGCTCAACACGAGATTGTCGACGCCCTCGAGGTTGTATGCCACGGCGATAGCACCGCCGACCATCGGGATATTGAGAGCGTCATTTCCCTCGCAGCGCTCGACGGCGGCCGCCATGTCTTCCTCAACAACGGCAGCGTCCGTGCCAGCGAAGGACACCTGGCCGGAGACAAACGATTCGACACCCGCGCCGGAACCAACGGGCTGGTAGTCGATGGTCGATTCGGGGCACGCGATCTGGTACGCCGTCACCCACTCGGTGATGGCATTCGCCTGGGCGCTCGAGCCGGCCGCCTGGATACTCCCGTCGACGCAGGTCACGTCCATTGCCGACGAACTCGAACCAGAATCGCTGGAGGTCGAGGAATCATCACTCGAGCCACATGCAGCAAGAACGATCGAGAGGCCCGCGACGGCAGCCGTCACAGCCAGGGTCTTCATGTTCTTCACGAAGGTCCTCCGTTTGTTGGGTTGAGCCGGGTGATGGTGGTCCCGACGAAGCAGACGCTAGGAACGCCATGTGAACGCTCCACCGGAGCAAAGTGAACGAAAAATGAACAATGCATCGCCGTTCTATAACAGGCGACCCTGATGACGATCACTGCATTGCCTGAAGGCAACCGAAAGGTGACGAAAACGTGACGTTTCCACCCCGTTGGTGCTCCCGGGGCAGGACAGGGCACTATTACCTTCCACCAACGAACGACGGAGGCCCCAATGAAGAAGTTGCTGTTCCTGGCGATTCTCGGAGGCGTCGGCTACCTGGTCTACCGCCAGTACATGGCGAGCCAGGCCGAGCAGGATCTTTGGGCCGAAGCCACCGCGGCACCCGACCTTCGATAGCGGTCACCACCGGTGAGTTCACGCCGGTCCACTGGGAGCCTCGCGCTCCGGTAACCTTCGGCGTCGCGCGAGAGCGAGAACGTCAGGGGGCTTAGCTCAGCTGGTAGAGCGCTGCCTTTGCAAGGCAGAAGTCAGGGGTTCGAGTCCCCTAGCCTCCACACCTACTCGTCCGCGTAGACGACTACGCCCTAACCCTCCGCGTTTGTTGCACGCTCGTTCCTGCTCCAAGAGTGCTACAGCGCGCTACGCTCAGGGAGTGTCTGTTCCATCAATTTCGCATCGCGAACTTCGTAACGACAGCGGCCGCATTCTGCGTGAGGTCCAGGCGGGTCAGTCCTTCATCATCACCAACAACGGTCAGCCCGTGGCTGCGTTGAAGCCGATCGAG
>RGQW01000179.1 GCA_010029945.1 Actinomycetota bacterium
CATGATGCCGTTGAGATTGGCCACCACGACGTCACACCGATCGATTCCACCTTTGTCGTTCTCGAAGATCAATCGAACGTTGTCGGCTGTCTTCGGTGGATTGTCACGATGCGGAAGAAAAGTGTCGAATCCGCACTCTTGAACGAGAGCGTCGACCTTCTCGATGAACCATCGCTCACCTTCGTCGAACAGCGGACCGGCCACGTAGACGTACGGCTTCTCACTCATCGTTCCCATCCCTTTCGTCGGATCTCGTCTCCATCGGCGTCGAGATCACGACCGGGGTGTCGCAGTTCCCCCGGAGTACGTGACAGACGCGCGATCAGATTCTGCATCGGGGTGTCACCGACGTCGACGATCGCCTGCGCGAGCTCGGGGTGCGCCTGTCGCACGCGGCCACCGAGATCGCCGACATTGATGCCGAACTCAGCGATTACCGGCGCAACCTTGATGCGGATCCGGCGCGTCAGGCCTGGGTGGAGGAGAGGCGGTCTCGACTGAAGGCCCTGTGTAAGTCCTATGGCGCGACGGTGGAGGACGTGTTGCAGTGGCGAGCCGAGGCGGAAGCCCGGGTGAACGCCGTCGACGGTGGGTCGCAGCGGGTTGAGGCACTCGCCGGCCGCGAGGAACTCCTCGCCGAGCAGGCGCGGGAAGCAGCAGATGTTCTGTCCCAGTGCCGTCGGGACGCCGCCGTCACGATGGCTGGCCGCGTCGAGGCAGAACTTCACGATCTCGCGATGCCACAGGCTCGCATCCATGCAGAGGTATCGACCGATGTTGCCGATCTGCATCCGCACGGCGCAGACGACGTGCGCATCGTGCTCGCCCCGCACCCGGGAGCCGATCCGCGCCCTATCGGCAAGGGTGCCTCGGGCGGCGAACTGTCGCGCTTGGCGCTCGCGTTCGAAGTTGCTCTGGCCGATAACGCCCCGACGCCCACGATGATCTTCGATGAGGTCGACGCGGGAGTGGGCGGCGCGGTTGCGGTCGAAGTGGGTCGGCGACTCGCGCGCCTAGCGGCGTCCACGCAGGTGGTCGTGGTGACCCACCTTCCGCAAGTCGCGGCGTTTGCCGATCATCATCTTGTGGTGGAGAAGGGCTCGAACGGTGCCGTGACAGCGGCGAGTGTGCGCGGCGTCGACGGCGACGAGCGGGTCGCCGAGCTGGTCCGGATGCTCAGCGGCCTCGAAGGGTCGTCCACCGGCGCGGCGCATGCACAAGAACTCCTGGAAGTAGCCAAACGCGAGCGGGAGGACGGCGCGCCGCGAGGTGTGGCAGCGCCGACGTAACGGGCGCGGTAGTCTGGTCTTCCGTGGATATGCCCCGTTCCTCCTCCTCGGAAACCAAACATCTCTTCGTCACCGGTGGTGTGGCGTCGTCGCTGGGTAAGGGGCTGACGGCTTCGTCGCTAGGAAATCTCCTGAAAGCGCGCGGTCTGCGCGTCACGATGCAAAAGCTCGATCCCTACCTCAACGTCGATCCCGGAACCATGAACCCATTCCAGCACGGAGAGGTTTTCGTCACCGACGACGGTTCGGAAACAGACCTGGATATCGGGCACTACGAACGCTTCTTGGATACCGACCTGCTCGGATCGGCGAACGTCACCACGGGTCAGGTGTACTCCACCGTCATCGCGAAGGAACGCCGCGGCGAGTACCTCGGCGACACCGTGCAGGTGATTCCGCACATCACGAACGAGATCAAGGCACGGATTCGTCGGATGGCCGGATCGGACGTTGACGTCGTCATCACCGAGGTCGGGGGCACCGTCGGAGATATCGAGTCGCTGCCCTTCCTCGAGGCGGTTCGGCAGATCCGTCACGAGGTGGGTCGTGACAATGTTTTCTTCCTGCACGTGTCCTTGCTGCCTTACATCGGTCCGTCGGGAGAGTTGAAGACGAAGCCGACGCAGCATTCGGTCGCGTCCTTGCGAAATATCGGCATCCAACCCGATGCGATTGTCCTGCGAGCGGATCGTCCGGTTCCCACGAGTATCAAGCGGAAGATCTCGATGATGTGCGACGTGGACGCCGAAGCGGTGGTGGCCGCCGTCGACGCCCCGAGCATTTACGACATCCCGAAGGTTCTGCACAGTGAAGGCCTCGACGCATACGTGGTGCGCCGCCTCGATCTGCCGTTCCGTGATGTGGACTGGACGGGTTGGGATGACCTGCTGGGCCGCGTGCACAACCCCTCGAGTGAAGTCACGATCGGCTTGGTCGGTAAGTACATCGATCTGCCGGACGCGTACCTGTCCGTCACTGAAGCCATTCGCGCGGGCGGCTTCCAGAACGACTGCAAAGTGCACCTGCGGTGGGTGTCCAGCGACGAGTGTGCGACGCCCGAGGGTGCAGCGCGCAACCTGGCCGACCTCGATGGCATCTGCGTTCCCGGTGGTTTCGGGGTCCGGGGGATCGAAGGCAAACTCGGGGCACTCACCTACGCCCGGGAGAACGGCGTGCCGACCTTGGGATTGTGTTTGGGTCTGCAGTGCATGGTGATCGAATTCGCCCGCACCGTGGCGGGTCTGGAGGGAGCGAACTCGTTGGAGTTCGACGAGTCCACACCCCACCCGGTCGTCTCCACGATGGCCGATCAGCGTGATGTGGTCTCGGGTGATCGCGACATGGGCGGAACGATGCGGCTGGGCTTGTATCCGGCGAAGCTGCTGGCGGGAAGTCAAGCGGAGGCCGCCTACGGACAACCGTACGTTGATGAAAGGCACCGCCACCGGTACGAGGTCGCCAACTCCTACCGCCCCGCCCTGGAAGAAGCCGGCCTGGTCTTCTCCGGTACGTCACCCGATGGGCGCCTGGTCGAGTACGTCGAATTACCTGCGGACACGCACCCCTTCTACGTCGGCACTCAGGCCCACCCGGAGTTCCGTTCTCGCCCGACCCGTGCACACCCGTTGTTCGCCGCCTTGATCGAGGCCGCGATAGTGCGGCATCACGGTGCATCGGCGTCGGCCGAGGATCACTCGCAAGTACCGGTGTCGTAGCCCACGATGCCACCGGAAGGTCTTCCTCGACCCGAGGAGATGTGGTCGGGCGCTGTCGCCGATGCGTCGGACGATTCGCATCCCATCATCGAGCGCACCGAGGAATTCGAGGGTCGCGTGTGGTCCGTTGTCCGTGACCGTGTCGGGTTCGGTCACCACGAGGCGACGCGCGACATCATCATCCATCCGGGGGCGGTCGCGGTCAT
>RGQW01000180.1 GCA_010029945.1 Actinomycetota bacterium
TCCGCTGAATTCCCCTATTTCTCTGCTATTTTCAGCCTCGCTGACAATCGTTTTCATTAAAGGAGAGCCATGAATCGATCTGAACTAGTGTCCGCAGCTGCAGAGCGCGCCGGAACATCCGCCTCGGCGATGGACGCAGCGCTCCACGCCATTCAGGATGTGGTGACGGACGCCCTGACCAAGGGTGAGAAGGTGACCATTCCCGGCTTCGCCACCCTGGAGACGGTGCAAAGAAGCGCCCGCGAGGGCCGTAACCCTGCAACCGGCGAGAAGATGCAGATCCCTGCACGCACCGCCGTGAAGATTTCCGCAGGAACAGCGCTGAAGCGAGCCGTCAGCTAGCTCGACTCACAACGTGATGGGGGCCGCCTTGCTCGTCAGGGCGGCCCCTTCTCGCGTCTTGGGGCGACCCGCGTCTTCCGGCAACGGGCTAGAACTCGATAAGCCGGCTGGACTATTGCGCCGGAAGCCTTTCGCCCAGCCATGAATAGATCTGGTCCAGCCCGATGCGCTCTTGCGTCATTGAATCGCGGTCACGAACGGTGACGGCCTGATCCTCGAGTGAGTCGAAGTCGACCGTCACACAGAACGGAGTGCCGATTTCGTCCTGGCGTCGGTAGCGGCGGCCGATTGCTCCGGCATCGTCGAAATCGACGTTCCACGTCTTCCTCAACATCGCCGCGAGGTCCTTCGCTTTCGGCGACAGGTCTGCGTTGCGGGACAAGGGAAGCACCGCAACCTTCACTGGCGCCAATCGCCGATCAAGCCGCAGCACCGTTCGCTTGTCCACTCCCCCCTTGGAGTTCGGAGCCTCGTCCTCGTCGTAGGAGTCGAGCAGGAACGCAAGAACCGCCCGGGTCAGTCCCGCCGCAGGCTCAATGACGTAGGGCGTCCAGCGCTCGTCCAGCTCCTGGTCGAAGTAGGAGAGGTCTGTTCCCGAACTCTCGGCGTGGGTCTTGAGGTCGTAGTCGGTTCGGTTGGCGATGCCCTCAAGCTCCGCCCACTCGCTTCCGGCAAAGAGGAATCGATACTCGATGTCGACGGTCCGCTTGGAATAGTGCGAGAGCTTTTCTTTCGGGTGCTCGAAGAATCGCAGGTTGTCCGGGTTCAAGCCGAGGTCGGTGTACCAATCCCAGCGGTTCTGCAGCCAGTACTCGTGCCATTCTTCGTCCGTCCCAGGCTCGACGAAGAATTCCATCTCCATCTGCTCGAACTCGCGGGTGCGGAAGATGAAGTTGCCCGGTGTGATCTCGTTGCGGAAGCTCTTCCCGGTTTGCCCGATACCAAAAGGAGGCTTCTTGCGTGCAGAGTTCATCACGTTCAAGTAGTTGACGAAGATGCCCTGCGCGGTCTCCGGGCGCAGGTAATGAACAGCGCCCTCGTCCTCGACGGGACCGACCATCGTGCGTAGCATTCCGTTGAAGTTCTGCGGCTCGGTGAAACTTCCCTTGGTTCCGCAGTTGGTGCACACGATCTCCGCGAGACCCTCGGTTGGTTCGTGGCCGTGCTTCTCGGCGAATGCCTCAATCAGTTGATCCGCCCGCCAACGCTTGTGGCACTGCTTGCACTCGGTCAGCGGATCGACGAACGCATCGACGTGACCCGACGCGACCCACACCTGCGGGGCAAGGATCACCGACGAATCGATGCCGACCACGTCGTCGCGCCCACGCACCATGTGTTGCCACCACTGCCGGCGCACATTCTCTTTGAGCTCGACTCCCAGCGGGCCGTAGTCCCAGGCCGAACGGGTGCCCCCGTAGATCTCCGACGACGGGAAAACAAATCCCCGACGCTTGGAGAGGTTGACGACGGAATCTACGCGGGAAGCCACAAAACGCTCCATTTCCGAAGCGCCTTGCGCGCTTCCACTCCGGCTGGCTGTCGGCGGACGGAACTGAGTGTACGAGTCAGCGCTCAATCACACGCCTGACGGTGCGCTTCAGTGCCTGCCCTCAGCGCCCGTCGTGAACGTCCGCACCGGTGACAGGCGGGACGAAAGCCGCCGACGCTGATCCCAGCCCGACGGCATCGTGGTCGGCGGCGAGCCCGCTCGCGAACGATGTCACCTCACCGGCTTCCTCCACGACAACGGCCTCATATGCCGTTGGCTCATCGATCGCGGTGGACAGCAGCGGAATGACCTCGGCTTTGACCTCGAAGCGGGACAGCGCCTTTCGATACGCACCGACCCCCTCCCACTGGGTGGTGAGTGTCACGAGTTCGGCGTCGTCCGTGGCCTGTCCAATCCAGCCGCGGTGGAAACCTGTCGATTGAGCCAGCACCGCGAGCGCGGCGCGCATCTGGGTAAACCACTCGTCGCGATCCTGCGTGACACGAAATCGGGATTGAACGAGCAAAGGGGCCATGTCCCCCAGCGCACTAGGCTCCTTCACGAAGACGACGCTAGTCCAGGCGTCTGGTGTCTGCGAGGGAAGAGATGGCTGACAAGAAGCGCCGGAAGAAGGGAGACCTGCCGCCCGGCGTGAAAGGCCCGAGCCAGCCCCCCGCACAACAACCTCCGGCACGCCCATCCTCGGGTCAATCCCGAGAGTCACTCGAGCGTGCCAGCATCCCGATCCTGACCAAGCTCATGGCTGTGCCGCGATGGCTGATCGTGGTGTTGATGGGCGCCTTTCTCTTCCTTGGACTGATCCAAACTGGCTCGCTGTCCTGGCTCGGCGGGATTTTCCTGCTGATCGTCGGCGGTTTTCTCGGCTGGCTCCTCGTGCTGTCCTGGCCGGTATTGACGCCCGGTCGGCGGGCCACGCGACTGATCATCGTCGTCGCCGTCCTCGGGCTTGCCATGCTGAAGTTTCTCGGCCGCTTCTGAACTTGACAATCATTTTCATTAAGTGCACCATGCGCACATGTATTCACGCAAACTTGCCCTCTTGACCGCGGCCGCGTTGGCCTCCGCTGGATCTCTCGTCGCATGTTCGAGCTCGGACGATTCCTCGTCCTCTGAGGCCACTGCCTCGCAGAGCGCCACGGAGGACGAAACTTCATCGGTGGAGGAGGAAGCCGATCCCTCCTCCACCGATGATGCATCTACTGACGATGCGAGTGAAGCGGAACCAACCGGTTCGTCCGTCTCGGTGGTGTCGACCACCACCGGCTCCGAGGTGCCGATGGTGAACGACAAGGGCGCCGCAAGCCCGACACCGGGCAGGAGCGCGTCTTGCTGCGCCTTCGAGAAACGGTGTATC
>RGQW01000019.1 GCA_010029945.1 Actinomycetota bacterium
AAGGCCAAGGAGTCGATCGCGTCAACGCTCGCGACCATTCACAACCAGCACTTCATCGTGAACCTCGTCGACAACATTCGCGTCGCCATCGAGTCGGGAGATTTCCATGCTTACCGAGAAGAGTTCCTCGGGGGTTATGCGAACGAGGGTTCAGCCAGCAGTCAGGCCGGCGGCTAAGCCGCCGACCCCAATTCGTACGTCGGCTCACGCTTCTTGACGTAAGCGATGATGCGATAGGTGATCGGCAGGAGCACGATTTCCACCGTGGTCTTGTAGACGAAGCCAACGATCACGTAGGTCACGAAGTCGCCGCCGGTGATGACCCCATAGAAGGCAATCGTGCAGAAGACCACGGTGTCCGCGAACTCGCCCACCACGGTAGAGCCCATCAGGCGAGCCCAGAGTTTCCGCTCTTGCGTCTTGCGCTTGATCCACACCAGTACGTACGCGTTGAGAAGTTGACCGACGAGGAAGCCCAGGACGCTGGCCAGCACGATTCGCGGAACGAAGCCGAGGACCGCCTCGAAGGCCTCTTGATTTTCCCAACCGTCGGCTGGGGGTGAGATCTGAACCAGATAGAAGGTCACAGCGGCCAACGCACCCATGACGAACGCGATGATGATGGCGCGGCGAGCCGCTTTCCACCCGTACACCTCCGCGAGTACGTCGCCGACGACGTACACCAGCGGGAAAAGGAAAGCCCCTCCGTCGGTGATGAGTGGCCCGAAGGCGATGAGCTTGACTGCACCGATGTTGGAGATGAGCAGCAGCGCGACGAGCGAGGGGATGTGTGCGTCGACATGCGCCCCCGGCAGGATTCGAACCTGCGGCCTTCGGTACCGGAAACCGGCGCTCTATCCCCTGAGCTACGGGGGCTGGGGAAGCGACAGGTTATCAGCGAACGAGTGCGCCATGATGTGCTGGTGTCACGGTTGAAGGCGCTTATTGAGTTCGGTCGCACGGTCCTTCTTCGCTATGCCGCCGTGGGTGGCAGCATCGTGGCGGGGGGCCTGTCGTTCTTCACCTTCTTTGCTCTCGCACCAACCGCGCTGGCCGTTGGAGCCATCGCCGGTGCCTTCTTGACCACCGATCAGGTGCAATCGGCTATCGAAGGTGTTTTCGATAGAAGCCCGGATACCTTGCAGGCCCTGCAACCGACGACGGCGGCCCTGGTGGAACTGGCTGACAAGGGCTCCTCGGGTGCCTTCACCATCACCACCGTCATATCCATCATCGTTGCGGTGTATGTCTCCTCGCGGGTGGTCTACGGGCTGCGAGCAACATTGACGCGACTGTTCGGTCAGCCCGAACGCATCCACGGAGTTGTCGATCGTGGTATCTCCGCCATCGTGGCGCTCGGGGGAATGATCGTCGTCGTTGTTCTCTTGCTCGTCCTTCAGTTACTCCCACAGATCTTGGCTGAACTTGGACTATCGGAATTCCTTGGCTTGGTGAGTGTGCGGGTCGTGAATTGGGTAGCGCTCGCAGTCGTGGCCTACGTGGTGTGCGGTTTGATCATCGCGCTTTTGCCGGACGTGCCGACACGAATTCGGATTCGTTCGTGGGGGGTGCTCTTTGCGACCGTGTGGATGCTGGGCTCGAGTGCGGTCTTCGGCCTGTACACGTCGCTGTCCAACACGGTCGGAGCCGCCGTCGTCGCTTTCGGTACGCCGATCGTGCTGATGCTCTGGTTCTACCTCGTCTTCATGGGAATCTTGATCGGGGCTGCGATCGAAGCCCAGCGGGCAGGTATCGACGAGCCGCCGCGTCCGGCACCAGTCTCGATGCCGTCGTGGCTCGCGGGAGTCTTCGCACCCGTTGCGTCGACGCTCGGTGCTGAATCGAGTGATGGCGTGAAGACCTCGGACACGGCGTAGGGCGAACTCCGCTGTTGCGACGCGGTCAGCGTCGACGTGCCCGTCAGGAGGAGAACCAGCGCGGGGGCCCGGCCACCAGGCCGGTCACCAGCGATCCGAGTGCGGCCCCGACCCCGCAGGAGAAGGAGCCGACAAAGGGCATGAGGAGTCCGAAGAACCACCCGGCGGCACCGAAGACGAGGCTGGCGCCGACGGCGAAAGCAACTCGGCCGCCGGTGGAGGACCCCCCCGAAGACTCAACAGCCTTGGACGTTGCCGGCTCAACGTCCGAGGATCCGCGGGAACTACTTCCGGAATTGACCGCGTTCACCTCGCGCAGGAGGCGCTCGATGTCGTCGTCGGCCATGTTGTCAGTGTGCCGGACGAGACGCTGACAAGCATCGAGGGCCCCACCATGATCGGTGGGGCCCTCGATGAGAAGTCGACGAGATGTCGCTACGAGGGGCGAACCTTGTCTGCCTGCGGACCCTTGGGTCCTTGGGTGATGTCGAATTCGACGACCTGGTTCTCCTCGAGCGAGCGATAGCCGTCAGCCTCGATCGCTGAGTAGTGGACGAACACATCCGGTCCGCCGTCGGCCTGGGCGATGAAGCCGTAGCCCTTTTCTGAGTTGAACCACTTCACGGTTCCTTGAGCCATGTTGCACATTCTCCTTGCACGAAGTTTCGCGCCGGACACCTCGCCCGCCGCGGGCTAGCCGTTCAAACCTTCGTCCGGAATCTGTGCGCGTGCTCAGAAACTGCAACGCTGCCTGGCTGGCGGCGCGGTGTGAACAATGGTGCTGATCGGGCCTTGCCTACCGTGAGCATAACCACACCGCTGCGTCGCTACGCTCGCGCGGTGACCATCGACGAGTTGCGGGCAGCAATAGCCGGGTCACTGAATGTCGCCCTGGACGGTCTTGGCTCAGGCGATGTGGATGCCTCCGACGTCGAGATCGTGATCGAGCGCCCCAAGAATCGTGAGCATGGCGACTACGCCACGAACGTGGCGATGGTGCTGGCCAAGCGGGTGCAACGTCCACCGCGGGAGATAGCCGAGGCGTTGGCGTCTGAGCTCGGTGGCTACGCGGGAATCGCTCAGGTGGACGTCGCTGGGCCCGGCTTCGTGAACATCACTCTGGAGGCCGCTTCCCACGCGGAAGTTGCCCGCAGGATCGTGGAGGCGGGGTCTGATTACGGGGTGGGGAAAGCCCTCGCTGGCACAAAGGTCAACGTCGAATTCATCTCCGCGAACCCGACCGGACCGCTTCACCTCGGGCACACGCGGTGGGCCGCCGTGGGTGATGCGATCGCGCGGGTCCTTCGCGCAGCCGGTGCGGACGTCGCTCGCGAGTTCTACATCAACGATCGCGGCGTGCAGATGGATATGTTCGGCGCGTCGGTGATGGCCAGCGCTCATGGCGAACCCGTACCGGAAGACGGGTACCACGGTGGCTACGTGGTCGATCTCGCTGCAGCGATCGTCGCGGAGGATCCGGACATCCTTTCCCTTCCGCGCGACGATCAACTCGTCGCTTTTCGTGAAGCTGCTTATGCCCGACAGTTGCGACAGCAGCAGCAGGTTCTTGATCTCTTCCGCACGCACTTCGATGTGTGGGCGTCAGAACGGGAGCTGCACGGGTCGGCCGCAGTGGAGCGGGGGTTGGAGCGACTACGGGAACAAGGCCATGTCTTCGAGGAGGATGGCGCCGTCTGGCTGCGCACCACCGATTTTGGTGACGACAAGGATCGCGTGCTCGTCAAGGCCGACGGCGAGTACACCTATTTCGCCTCAGATACCGCCTACTACGTCGACAAGCGCGCCCGCGGTTTCGACGTGAACATCTACCTTCTCGGTGCCGATCACCACGGATACGTCAACCGATTGCGCGCGGTGGCCGCGTGCGCGGGAGACGACATGGATGCCCATATCGAGGTCCTCATCGGCCAACTCGTGAAGATCACGCGTGGCGGACTCGAGGTCAAGTTGTCCAAACGAGCGGGCAACATCGTCACCCTGGAGGAGTTGGTCGAGGAAGTAGGTGTCGACGCCGCCCGCTACACGCTCATCCGCTACCCGGCAGATTCCCCGTTAACCCTTGATCTGGAAACGATCACCCGACAAACCAACGACAACCCGGTCTTCTACGTTCAGTACGCACATGCGCGGATTTCCTCTGTCTTGAGAAATGCCCGAGAACTAGGCATCGACTGGCGTGAAGCGGAATTCGACCCTGGATCACTGACGCATGAACGGGAGATCGAACTCCTCGGCCGTTTGGCCCAATACCCACGGATCGTGGCCAGCGCTGCTGAACTGCGCGAACCCCACCGGGTGGCGCGCTATCTGGAAGAGATGGCCACCGACTATCACCGGTTCTACGACTTGTGCTGGGTGTTGCCCCGGGGAGAGGAAGACGTTCAGCCGCTGCACATCTCTCGACTGTGGTTGTGTGCGGCGGCTCGTCAGGTGCTGGCCAACGGGCTGGATCTGCTCGGCGTCAGCGCCCCCGAGCGCATGTAGCGCAGGCGTCGGAGCGGGCGGGGCGCGCTGCCCTAGCCTTGACCAATGCGCGCGCATCCGGCAGGACCTCGGCACGGTGACCTTGTCACCGACCCCGGGGCGATGGTCGCGGCCCCCACGGCCGAAGCGGTCGACGCTCTGGCCGAATCGGTGTGGCCCCGTCACTGTTCTCGCGGCGCCGATGGCGCCATGACGATCGGTGGGGTCGATGTCCGAGACATCGCCGCCGATCACGGTTCGCCGGTGTACGTCCTCGACGAAGTGGACCTGCGGTCGCGGGCCCGCGAATACGCGTCGGCGTACCGCCAGGCGGGAGCGTCGCGGGTCTATTACGCGGCCAAGGCTTTCTTGTCGGTGGCCGTTGCCCGGTGGGTGTTCGAGGAAGGCCTCGGCATAGACGTAGCCAGTGGCGGGGAACTCGCCGTTGCGGTCCGCGCAGGCGTCCCGGGCGATGCCCTGCTGATGCACGGCAACAACAAGTCGATGGCGGAGATCACGGCGGCCATTGAGTACGGCGTTGGTCGCATCGTCGTGGACTCTTTCGAGGAGATCGCACGGGTCGCCAGCGCCGCCGCTGACGCGGGAGTCGTCCAACCGGTGATGGTGCGCGCGACGGTGGGCGTCGAAGCACACACGCACGAATTCATCGCCACCGCTCACGAAGACCAGAAGTTCGGTCTGTCAGCGGAAACGGGCGCTGCGGAAGAGGCCGTCCGCAGAATCGCGAAGTTGCCGAGCCTTTCGCTGGTGGGTCTGCACTCACACATCGGCTCTCAGATTTTCGACTCGTCCGGGTTCGAGGTGGCCGCGGGTCGCATCGTCAGTCTCGCCCAGCGACTGCACGAGGAACAAGGAATCGACATCGCCGAACTCAACCTCGGGGGCGGCATGGGTATCGCGTACGTAGACAGCGACGATCCGATCAACGTCGCGGACATGGCAGCGCAGATCGGGCGGATAGCGTCGCGAGCGTGCGCCGATGCGGGAATCGATGAGCCGACGTTGGCTTTCGAGCCCGGCCGGGCGATCGTCGGGCCGGCGGGCATCACCCTCTACGAAGTCGGGACGATCAAGCCGGTAGAACTTGATAGCGGTGTCGTCCGCACCTACGTATCTGTCGACGGCGGCATGAGCGACAACATCAGAACCGCCCTTTACGGCGCCGAATACAGCGTCCGACTCGCCTCTCGCTCCTCCTCGGCTCCGCCGATGTTGTGCCGGGTCGTGGGCAAGCATTGCGAGTCTGGTGATGTGGTCGTTCGTGATGCATGGCTTCCCGAAGACCTGGCTCCCGGCGACCTGCTGGCTGTCGCGGCCACGGGTGCCTACTGCCGGTCCATGGCGTCGAACTACAACTACCTCACTCGCCCGGGGGTGGTCGGGGTTCGCGACGGCGCAGCATCGACGATCATCCGTCGTGAAACGATGGACGATCTGCTCGGTCTTGATACGCACGCCTGACCGGGGCGACGGCGAGCCGAACGCAGACGACGAATACGAGCATGAGGGAGGCAGGGAGCGGTCATGGCGCGTGAAGAGGTAACGGTTGCCCTCCTCGGGGGCGGAACCGTCGGCACCTCGGTCGTGGAGCTGCTCACCGAGCACGCCGAGGATTTTCGCGAACGCGTCGGAGTGCCGGTGCGGCTCACGGCGGTTGCCGTTCGGGACGCCAGCAAGGCTCGGCCGGGTATTCCTGCTGAGCTGATCACCGACGACGCCGTCGCCGTCGCCTCATCCGGGGTCGACATCGTTGTGGAGCTCATGGGGGGAATAGAGCCTGCGCGCGAATGCATCCTTGCGGCTATGGCGGCGGGTTCGAGCGTCGTGACCGCGAATAAGGCGCTGCTTGCCGAAGACGGTGCCCGTCTGTTCAAAGCGGCTGAGCAACACGAGGTCGATTTGTCTTTCGAAGCCTCGGTTGCGGGAGCTATTCCACTGTTGCGCCCCTTGCGAGAGTCACTGGCTGGTGATCGTGTCCGCAAGGTCATGGGCATCGTCAACGGCACTACGAACTTCATGCTCACCAAGATGGACGAGGAGGGCGTGGAGTACGCCGACGTTTTCGCCGAGGCCGACGCCCTTGGATACTTGGAATCCGATCCGTCGCTGGATGTGGACGGCCATGACGCCGCGGCGAAGGCCGCGATCCTGGCCGAGTTGGCCTTCCATACGCGGGTGACGTTGGCTGATGTGCACGTCGAGGGGATCGCCGATGTGACGGCCGACGATATGGCGGCCGCGCGGGATATGGGCTTTGTGATCAAGTTGCTCGCCATCGCCGAGAAGATCGATGACTCCGAAGACTCTGGCGTGATCGTCCGAGTGCACCCGACCATGCTGCCGCGTACCCATCCACTGGCCGCGGTCCGTGAATCGTTCAACGCGGTTTTCGTCGAAGCAGACGCGGCCGGTCAGCTGATGTTCTATGGGCGCGGTGCCGGCGGCCACCCCACCGCGAGTGCTGTGCTCGGGGATCTCGTTGCTGCCGCGCGGAACCGGGTGAGCGGCAGTCGGGGGCCGGGGGAGAGTACGTACACGGCACTGCCCGTGCTGCCCATCGGGCGCGCTTACACCGAGTATTACGTGAACCTCGATGTCGCCGACCGTCCCGGTGTCCTCGCCAGTGTCGCGACTGCCTTCGCCGAGAACGGCGTGAGCATCCAGGTGGTCCACCAAGAGGGTCACGGTGACGATGCCGGGCTGGTCGTTCGCACGCATCTGGCCACGGACGCCGCACTCGAGGCGACCGTCGAGCAGTTGCGTGGACTGGACACGGTGCGCCGCGTTGTCGGTGTGATGCGCGTCGAGGGAGACGAGCAGCCGTGACGGGAGCACATCAGTGGCGCGGGGTGATCGAGGAGTACCGCGACCGACTGCCGGTGAGCAAGAAAACGCCCGTGGTGTCACTGCGGGAAGGTGGCACGCCCCTGGTGTACGCGTGCTCGCTCAGTGAAACGCTCGAATGCGAGGTGTGGCTGAAGTTCGAAGGTGCCAACCCGACCGGGTCGTTCAAGGACCGCGGTATGACGATGGCCATCAGCAAGGCCGCGGAAGATGGTGCCCGGGCGGTGATCTGTGCGTCGACCGGCAACACCTCGGCGAGTGCGTCGGCGTACGCCGTCAAGGCCGGCATGGTGAGTGCGGTGCTGGTGCCCCAGGGCAAGATCGCTATGGGCAAGTTGGCGCAGGCGATCGTGCACGGAGCGACGTTGTTGCAGGTGGATGGAAACTTCGATGACTGCCTGACGGTTGCTCGGGAACTGTCGGACTCCTATCCCGTCGCGCTCGTCAACAGCGTGAATCCGGTGCGCATCGAGGGCCAGAAGACGGCCAGTTTCGAAATCGTCGATCTGCTGGGGCGTGCGCCTGATATCCATGCACTACCGGTGGGCAACGCGGGCAACATCACCGCCTACTGGCGTGGCTACACCGAGTACAAGGCCGACGGTGTGAGTGATTCCTGCCCGCGCATGTGGGGGTTCCAGGCGGCGGGCGCGGCACCGTTGGTGCAGGGCTCACCGGTGACCTCGCCGGAGACCATCGCGACGGCTATTCGCATCGGCAACCCCGCGTCCTGGGACGCGGCCATCGCCGCACGCGACGAATCCGACGGGCTGATCGATTCAGTGACCGACGACGAGATTTTGAGTGCTTATCGATTGCTGGCATCGACCGAAGGGCTGTTCTGCGAGCCGTCAAGTGCTGCCGGTGTCGCGGGTCTGCTGAAGGTCAAGAGCCACGGTGGTCTCGATTCGGGCCAGGTGATCGTTGCGACATTGACGGGCAACGGACTGAAGGACCCGCAGTGGGCTCTGGAGTCGGCGCCGGATCCGGTCGTGGTTCCCGTCGATCCCACGGCTGCGGCCCGGGCGTTGGGTTTGGCGGACTAGTGACCGCCTTTCGATCGGAAGCGGTGCGGGTGCTTGTTCCCGCGAGCAGCGCAAACGTCGGACCGGGGTTCGATTCTGCCGGCCTGGCGCTTGCGGTGTACGACGAGTTGATCGCGATGGTGACCGACGACGAGGGAGTCTTGGTCGAGGTAGCCGGCGAAGGTGCCGACGAGGTTCCCCGCGATGAGCAGCACCTGGTCGTCGCGGCCATGCAAACTGCCTTCGCGGCCTTGGGCCAGCAACCGACCGGTTTCGTACTTCGGTGCCGTAACGCGATTCCCCACGGACGGGGGTTGGGCTCATCGGCGGCTGCGATCATCGGTGGAATGGTTCTTGCGCGCGCCATGGTGGCGGAGGAATCGGGCGTCGCTATGTCCGACGAGGAGTTGTTGTCACTGGCGACGACGATGGAGAGTCACCCAGACAATTTGTCAGCGGCGTTGCACGGCGGCTTCACGATCTCGTGGCTCGACGACGCCGGTGGTCCGGGATGTGTTCGTATGGATGCGCACCCTGACCTGCGCGTGGTGCTCGCAGTCCCGACCGAGACGCTCCCGACCTTGGATGCGCGTCGCGTCCTTCCCGCATCTGTGCCGTATCCGGACGCCGTGCACAACGTGAGCCGCGCGGCGCTGCTCGTCCACGCCATGACCCGACAACCGGATCTGCTGTGGGAGGCGATGTCCGATCGGCTGCATCAGCCTGCGCGTTCAGATGCATATCCGGAGGCTTCCGCGTTGGTGGCGTCTTTGCGTGCGGCGGGGGTGCCGGCAGCGATCTCCGGCGCCGGCCCCTCAGTCATCGCCGTCACCGACCGCGCGGAGGATTTCCAGCGAATGCAGGACACGGTGACGAGCCTGGGTGGTGATGCGCAGAAAGATGCGAGCCGTTGGCGTGTGCTTGACCTCGCGATCAGCGAGGTGGGCGCGCGGGAGTGCCCTATTGACTCCCCGTAAGTGTGCGGTGCTACAGTCATAGCGCCTCAAAGGTCCGATGTTGGACTTCCTGCACCGAGCGTGCAGCAGGTGAACCCACGGTTTCTTTCCCGCCCGGGATGTTTTCCTCGGGGTTCGAGCCCAGGCTTGCGAGGCGGCCCCGTTGTCGGTGACGTCACGGGGGCCGACAGTTCACGCTTCCGCTGACCGAAAGAACATCAGCACAGTCGAAGGAAAATATGACCGACACAACAACGAGCACTGCCGATCGAGGCAACAGCCTCGCCTCGATGCTTCTGCCCGAGCTCAAGCAACTCGCCCAGCAACTGGGCATCACCGGTTCGAGTGGCATGCGCAAGCAGGAGCTCATTGCCGCCATCAGTGAGCGGCAACAGCAAGGCGGTGCCCCGCGGCGAGGTTCGCGCTCTGCGACGCGCGACGCCGGGTCCCCCAATGGTGCCGGCTCCGCGGACTCACAAAACTCCGCAAGCACGGCCTCGAAGGCCGATGGAGGGGGCTCGTCGGAGTCCTCCGAAGGAGCTCCTCGCAACGACCGCAACGACAGAAACGACAGGAACGAGCGCAACGACAGGAACGAGCGCAACGACAGGAACGACCGTGGCGACCGGAACGACCGAGACGACAACGGGCGCCGCCGCCGTCGGGGTCGGGACCGGTATCGGGACCGTCGCGACCGCAAGGGTGGCTACGGCGACGGAGAGCCGGTCGTCACTGAGGACGATGTTCTTTTGCCGGTGGCGGGAATCATCGATGTCTTGGACAACTACGCCTTCGTCCGCACCGGTGGCTACCTTCCGGGCCCCAACGATGTGTACGTCTCACTGTCGTTGGTGCGCAAGTACAACCTGCGTAAGGGAGATGCAATCACCGGTCAGGTGCGTCAACCGCGCGACGGTGAACGGCGAGAGAAGTTCAACCCGCTGGTGAGTGTGGAAACCATCAATGGGGGAGACCTGGAGGCGGCCAAAGACCGGCCCGACTTCTCGAAGCTGACCCCGCTGTATCCGCAGGACCGGTTGCGGCTGGAGACGACTCCGCAGAATCTGACGACACGCGTTATCGATCTTGTCGCCCCGATTGGTAAAGGGCAGCGCGGACTCATTGTGTCTCCGCCGAAGGCAGGCAAGACGATGGTGCTCCAGGCCATCGCGAACGCCATCACGGAGAACAACCCCGAGGTTCACCTGATGGTCGTGCTCGTCGACGAGCGACCGGAAGAAGTCACCGACATGCAGCGTTCAGTCAAGGGTGAGGTCATCGCCTCTACCTTCGACCGGCCTGCAGAGGACCACACGATCATCAGTGAACTGTCGATTGAACGCGCCAAGCGTCTGGTGGAACTCGGTCACGACGTCGTCGTCCTGCTCGACTCGATGACCCGACTCGGCCGTGCCTACAACCTCGCGGCGCCAGCGTCTGGACGCATCTTGTCCGGTGGTGTCGACTCCACGGCGCTCTACCCGCCCAAGAAGTTCTTCGGTGCTGCCCGCAACATCGAGAACGGTGGCTCGCTGACGATCCTTGCCACGGCTCTGGTGGAGACCGGGTCGCGGATGGACGAGGTGATCTTCGAAGAGTTCAAGGGCACGGGCAATATGGAATTGAAGCTCGACCGCCGACTCGCGGACAAGCGGGTCTTCCCTGCGGTGGACGTGGATGCGTCCGGCACCCGCAAGGAGGAGTTGCTGATGTCCAGCGACGAACTCAAGATCGTATGGAAGCTGCGTCGGGTCCTGCACGCGCTCGATCAGCAGCAATCCATCGAGCTGCTGCTCAGCAAGCTGCGCGAAAACGACAACAACTACGACTTCCTGCTCCAGGTGCAAAAGACCACACCATCTGTCCAGGGGTCCACGGAGGAAGAGTGACCCTGTCCGTGGCATACTTTCTGCGCTCCGGTTCCCGTCGCCTCACCCCACCAAGGGTGGCCGACGACCCGGACACCAACACAGAGGACGTGACGAAGTGAAAGCTGATATCCACCCGGAGTACGTGGAGACGACGGTGACGTGCACCTGCGGGAGCACGTTCACGACGCGGAGCACCGCGAAGAACGGCGTCATTCACGCAGACGTGTGTTCCCAGTGCCATCCGTTCTACACTGGTAAGCAGAAGATTCTCGATACGGGTGGTCGCGTAGCGAAGTTCGAAACCCGCTACGGAAAGAGCTCCGGCTCAGGATCGAATTAGCACGACTCCCGGGCGCCGGCCCGGGATCGGCCGCGTGTCTCCCCCGTCGCGCGGTCGGTCCCCGACCGGCGCCCGATCTTTTGTGGACTGATCGGCAGCTACATCAGGTGGGAGGGCGAAAGCGTGTTTGACAGTTGCGAGGACCTCGCACGCGAACTCGACGAGGTCGAGACCGAGCTCGCCGACCCGTCGATCCACGCAGACCAGGCCGCGGCCCGCAAACTTGGCCGCCGGTACGCGCAGTTGCGCCCGGTTGTTGCCGCCTACCGGGAATGGCGGGCTCTGCACGAGGACCACCTCGCCGCCGTGGAACTGGCGGAGTTGGGGGATGACGCCTTCTCCGACGAGGCAGCGAGTCTGGCGGATCGGGAAGAGCGCGCGGCAGAGCGGCTTCGTGAGCTTCTCATCCCCCGCGATCCCATGGACGATAAGGACGTCATCGTCGAAGTGAAGGCCGGCGAGGGCGGCGAGGAATCAGCCCTGTTCGCCGGAGACCTGCTGCGCATGTATCTGCGTTACGCCGAACGGCGCGGCTGGGCTACCGAGGTCATCGACGCGGTCGAGTCCGACCTTGGCGGCTACAAGGACGTTTCCCTTGCGGTGAAGGCCAAGGGCGTTCCCGAGCCGGGAGAGGCTCCCTTCGCGCGACTGAAATTCGAAGGTGGCGTCCATCGAGTCCAACGAGTGCCGGTTACCGAATCCCAGGGCCGGATTCACACATCGGCGGCGGGCGTGCTCGTCTTGCCGGAAGCCGAGGACGTTGACGTGACCATCGATCCGAACGATCTGCGCATCGACGTGTACCGATCCTCGGGTCCCGGTGGGCAGAGCGTGAACACCACCGACTCAGCTGTGCGCATCACCCACGTTCCCACAGGCGTCGTCGTGTCCTGCCAGAACGAGAAGAGCCAACTGCAGAACCGCGAGCAGGCGCTTCGCATTCTGCGCGCCCGCTTGCTGGCCATTGCGGAGGAGCAGGCGGCACAGGAAGCATCGGACGCGCGACGCAGTCAGGTCCGCACCGTGGACAGAAGTGAGCGCATCCGCACCTACAACTTTCCCGAGAATCGGATCAGCGATCATCGCGTGGGTTTCAAGGCCCACAACCTCGACCAGGTTCTCGATGGAGACTTGGATGCCATCGTGGACGCCTGCACTCTGGCGGATCGGGAGTCCCGACTGTCGGGATCACCTGAGGCATCGGCCTGAGGGGGCAGATCAGCCATGGGCGACGGTTCCCCCCGTTTCGACGACGTCGAGTCCGGTGGCTACGCCACCGACGGTGGCCGGCAGACCGTTCGCGACCTTCTCTACGACGCCGAACGCCGACTCGCCGGTGCAGGGGTCCCGTCGCCGCAAGCCGATGCCGCGTGGCTGATGGCGTGGGTGCTCGACGTTCCGCGTAGTCGGCTCTTCCTGCATGACGAGCCGCGCGCGTCACAGCGGGTGCAATTCGAAAAGGCAGTGGCCCGACGCCTTACGCGCGTGCCACTGCAGCACATCACCGGGCGTGCTGCGTTTCGTCGGCTCGAGGTCTCGGTGGGACCCGGTGTGTTCGTCCCACGGCCGGAGACCGAATTGATCGCCGAGGCCGGAGTTCGTGCGTTGCGTGACGCCGCGGGCGGAACGGCCGTGGATTTGTGTGCGGGAAGCGGAGTCATCGGACTCTCCTTGGCCCTCGAAGCCCCCGGGTCGAGGGTGTTTCTCGTTGAAAAAGACGAAGCCGCGCTGGAATGGACGGAGCGCAATGTCGAGGAGTACCGAGCCGCCGCGGCCGCTGGTGGATCCTCACTGGAGGTCGTAGCAGCGGACGCCACGGAAGTGGCGTCGCCCGGTCAGCCCCTCGGCCATCTGGCGGGCGCCGTGGATGTGGTGTGCGCGAATCCGCCCTACATCCCCGATGCGATGGTTCCGCGCGAGATCGAGGTGCGCGATCACGACCCGGCGGTAGCGCTCTATGGGGGCGCCGATGGCTTGGACGTGGTACGCGGCATCGCGCGAACAGCGGCGGTGCTCCTTCGACCGGGTGGCTTGCTGGCGATCGAGCACGCCGATACGCACGGGCCAGACGGTCCCGCCGGAGGAGTTCTGCAGATCCTTCGCCAGACCGTGATTGATGAGGACATGGCGACCCACATCCCCGGACTTCCCGGAATCAGTGTTTTCACCGGTGTGACCGACAGACGGGATCTGGCCGGACTGCCACGCTTTACCCTTGCCACGAGAGCCGAATTCTGATTTCGGTGAGCGAGGAAATTCGATGACGGGTCTTCGATGAGCGCCGGACAGGTGTGGGAGTGCGCGGACGGAGCCAACCGGGAAACTGCTGTCGGTGGTGCGGTGGCCGCTATGCGGCGCGGTGGTCTGGTCATCTTGCCGACCGAGAACAGTTACGTCGTTGCCACCGATGCCTTTTCTTTGCGCGGAACGGCATTGCTCCGGCGGGCGAAGATGGTGCCCGAGTCGACCCCCTTGGGCTTACTGGTGGCCTCGCCCGTTGTCGTCTCCGGCGTTGCGGCACGAGTCCCGCGGGTCGCGAAGAAACTCATGGAGGCGTTCTGGCCCGGCTTGCTGACGGTGTTGTTGCGGCCGCAGCCGACGCTGGCCTGGGATCACCCGAAGCGTGCGCCGCTGGCGGTCCGCATGCCGCTTCATCCGTTCACCCTCGCCGTGTGTGCTCGACTCGGACCTATTGCAGCGAGCACTGCCACCATCGCCGGAGGAGACGCACCGCGAACCATGGAAGAAGCACTCGAAGCGCTCGGTGACGACGTCTCTGGCGCGTGCGACGTCGGGGCCCTCGGAGAACGGTCGTGGTCGGCTCAGGAAGACCCGGAACTCTCTAGCACCATCGTCGACGCCCGATTCACTGAGGTGTCCATTGCCCGAGAAGGCGCCGTCGCCGCCGAGCGGGTTCAGGAGGTGTTGCGCAGGCTCGAGCAGGGAACCGGGGATACAGTGACGGCAGTGGAGCAATCGCCGTCCGACCCGGTGGCAAAGGCACCACCCTCACCAGCAAGCGATCAGGAGTAGCGATGACGTCATCGGATCAGGACGTGTTCTGGGGACCGGACTTCGGTGCTCTGCAGTCCGAAGACCCGCAGATCGCGTCCATCATCCTGGGGGAACTCGATCGTTTGCGCGGTGGACTGCAGTTGATCGCGAGCGAGAACTTCACATCACCGGCGGTGCTGGCTGCGCTCGGATCCACGCTGAGCAACAAGTACGCCGAGGGCTATCCGGGGCGGCGCTACTACGGCGGTTGCTCGGAGGTCGATTCCGCCGAGGAGATCGGGATCGCGCGGGCGAAAGAACTCTTCGGTGCCGAGCACGCCAATCTTCAGCCGCATAGCGGTGCCAGCGCCAACATCGCCGCCTACGGAGCCTTCACCATGCCCGGCGACACCGTCTTGGCGATGAGCCTGTCCCACGGTGGACACCTCACCCACGGTTCTCCGGTCAACTTCTCCGGCAAGTGGTTCAACGTCGTGTCCTACGGGGTGCGCGAGGACACCGAGGTGATCGATTACGACCAGGTCCGGGACCTGGCCCTCGAGCACCGGCCCACCATGATCATCTGCGGGGCCACCGCCTACCCCCGACTTGTGGACTTCGCGGCTTTCCGAGCGATCGCCGACGAGGTCGGCGCGATCTTGATGGTGGACGCAGCCCACTTCATCGGATTGGTCGCCGGTAAGGCGATCCCGAGTCCGGTTCCGTACGCCGACGTCGTCACGTTCACCACGCACAAGGTTCTGCGCGGCCCTCGTGGCGGCATGATGCTGTGTAAGGCCGAGCACGCGAAGGCCGTAGACAAGGCCGTGTTCCCGATGATGCAGGGCGGACCCCTCATGCACGGGGTCGCCGCCAAGGCCGTTGCCCTGCGGGAGGCCGCAACACCGGAGTACCAGCAGTACGCCTCCCAGGTGATTCGTAACGCGCAGGCGCTCTGCGAGGGGCTGGCCGAGCACGGAATGCGGCCGACCAGCGGAGGAACGGATACCCACCTGGCGCTGATCGACCTGCAGTCGATCGGTGTTACCGGCGCCGATGCGGAGACTCGGTGCGATGCCGCGCGCATCACGCTCAACAAGAACGCGATTCCCTACGATCCTCAGCCCCCGTCGGTGGGCTCGGGTATCCGCGTGGGAACACCGTCGGTGACGACGCAGGGCATGCTGGAGAACGACATGCGCGAGATCGCCGACCTGATCCACCGCGCGGTGACCGATGCCGATGGCTCGGCGGCAGCCGACATCTCCGTCGAAGTCAGCAAACTCGTCGAACGTCACCCCGCCTATCCGCGAGATCAAAGAACGACGGACTAGGGCGCGTGCGGGAATACATCCTGTGCCTGGTGGCCGCTGCTGCGGTCACATACCTGCTGACGCCGCTGGCGAGAGAACTCGCCAAGAAGTGGAAAGTGATGGCGCCGGTGCGGGACCGGGACGTCCACGACACCCCCACGCCGCTGCTCGGCGGCCTGGCGATGGTTGGGGGACTGCTCGCCGGAGGAATCCTCGCCAGCAAACTCCCGATGATGAGCGCTGTTTTCGACAGTGGTCGAACACCACTCGCCCTGCTGTCCGGTGTTGCGATCATCGTTGCCCTGGGAGTCGTCGACGATAAGTGGGGACTGGACGCACCCACGAAACTCGCCGGGCAGGTGCTCGCCGCCGGTGTGATGGCCTTCCAAGGAATCGCGATCATCTGGTTGCCCATCGGGGGCACTTTCGTCCTCGACCCGTTGACCAGCGTGCTGTTCACCGTGTTGATCGTCGTTATCAGCATCAATGCCATCAACTTCGTGGACGGCCTGGACGGTCTTGCCGCCGGAATCGTGCTGGTGGCCGCCGGGGCTTTCTTCGGATACGCGTACTTGCTCAGCGTGGAGTCCGGCCTCGATCGCGCCACCCTGGCAACGCTGGTGAGCGTCCTGCTGGTCGGCATGACGGTGGGATTTCTTCCCCACAACTACACCCCTGCGCGGATCTTCATGGGGGACACCGGGTCGATGCTCCTCGGGCTGTTGCTGGCCGCGGGAACCATCACGCTCTCCGGGCAGGTCGATCCGAGCGCTCTGACCACCGGAGCCCTGCTGCCCACCCTGCTGCCCATCGC
>RGQW01000181.1 GCA_010029945.1 Actinomycetota bacterium
TTCGTCGGCGACGACCTGACCGACGAGTCGGTGTTCGCTGATCTGAGCGGGCAGGACGTCGGGATCAAAGTGGGTTCGGGTGAGTCGGCCGCCCTGTGGCGAGTGGAATCACCGCAGGATGTTGCCCTGTTGTTGCACCGCTTGGCGCAGGAGCGTTCGACCTTCGCGGTCTAGCGGCGTGTGCTGCCTCCAGGTGGGTGCGCTGTCCTCACCCGCAATGGCGTTTCTAATTCAAGCTAAACGGCGGGTACTTGTCTGTTGCCAGCACAAAGGCGTAGGCCTGGACCCGCCATGACCAGCGCAGGACCCCCACCACGAAGTTGAACAGCCCGCGCGGGTAGCGACCAGTGATGATGACGTCTTCGGTTGACGGGTATTTATCTGTCAGAACGCCGAAGTAGACGATGACGCGCACAGCGAAGCGGTGAAGCCCCACGTTGAAGTCGAACCACCATTTCGGGTACCGCTTGCGGAACAGAATCATGAACAACGTCGCCGCGAACAGCGACCACAAGATTCCCGTTCCCGTATTGGTCGTCCGAGAGACGATCTCACCCTGGTCGTTGATCACGATGAGAACGGACTGTGGACCAGAAGCCACGATGCCCAGGATGATGGCGATCGGGATGATCAAGATGGACCGGAAAAGCGTCGTCACCCGACTCAACTTCTCCTGGTAGTCGACGCTGAACGTCGCCGGATACGCCTGGTGTGACACGGCTTGCGGAACGCCCTCGGACATGGTGCCTCCTCCACTTCGATGGCTTTCGCCTCAGGCTAGGTGGTGCGGGCGCCACCGCGGCCCAGCGACGCGGCCGCCCGACCGTCGTTTCACCCCGGAATCAGGGCCCGACTCGGGTTGAACGGATCCAAATCTGGACCTAATCTAGAGACCGATGAACGACGCCCCCACGCTGTTGCGTCAGCACGGTCTGCAGATCACCCCTCAGCAACCCGCCGGCTCTGCCACCCGATACGAAACACGTACCGGTGACAACCATCACCACGTGGTCTGCCGCACCTGCGGCGACCTCGCCGATGTCGATTGCGCCGTCGGCGACGCCCCCTGCCTGACCGCAGCAAACGATCAAGGCTTCGTCATCGACGAAGCCGAGGTCGTCTACTGGGGTCGATGCCCTACCTGCTCACCCGAGCACACCCCTTCCCACACCTAAGAAACACCACCGATAGGAGAGCCAACGATGGCAACCGAAAGCAAGTGCCCGGTCGACCACGGATCCGTGGGTGTCGGCCAACAAAACGATGACTGGTGGCCCAATCAACTGAATCTGCGGGTCCTTCCCCACGGCACAGCCGGCGCCAGCCCGATGGGAGACGACTTCGACTACGCGACGGAATTCGAATCCCTCGACCTCGCCGCGGTCAAGGCCGATCTCGTGGCTCTGATGACCGATTCACAAGAGTGGTGGCCCGCCGACTACGGCCACTACGGCCCGTTCTTCGTTCGCATGGCCTGGCACAGTGCCGGCACCTACCGCACCAGCGATGGGCGCGGAGGCGGAGGCGCGGGCATGCAGCGCTTCGCTCCGCTGAACTCTTGGCCGGACAACGTCAACCTCGACAAGGCTCGTCGGCTGCTGTGGCCGATCAAGGCGAAGTACGGCCGCAAGCTGTCCTGGGGTGACCTGTTCATCCTGACCGGCAATGTGGCCATGGAGTCCATGGGATTCCAAACCTTCGGGTTCGGTGGCGGTCGCGCTGACGTCTACGAGCCGGACATCACCTACTGGGGCTCGGAAGCCGAGTGGCTGGCCGACGAGCGCTACACCGGTGACCGCGACTTAGAGAACCCTCTCGCCGCGGTTCAGATGGGCTTGATCTACGTCAACCCCGAAGGACCCAACGGCGTCCCCGATCCGATGGCCGCTGCGCGCGACATCCGCGAAACCTTCGGCCGGATGGCGATGAACGATCACGAGACGGTCGCCCTCATCGCCGGCGGTCACACGTTCGGCAAGGCGCATGGCGCCGGTGACCCGAACGCGTACGTCGGCCCCGAGCCCGAGGCTGCCCCGCTCCAGGACATGGGGCTGGGTTGGACGAACTCCATGGGTTCGGGCAGCGGTGACGACACCATCAGTTCCGGACTCGAGGGAGCCTGGACTCCAACACCCACGACCTGGGACATGTCCTACTTCGAGACGCTTTTTGGACACGAGTGGGAGATGACCAAGAGCCCCGCAGGAGCCACACAGTGGATCCCGGTGGGTGGCGCGTCAGCCGACACCGTTCCCGATGCTCACGATCCGAGCACTCGCCACGCGCCGATCATGTTCACCACGGACCTCGCGCTGCGCACGGATCCCATCTACGAGCCGATCTCCCGACACTTCCTGGAGAACCCGGAGGAGTTTGCGGACGCGTTCGCTCGCGCCTGGTTCAAGTTGACCCACCGAGACATGGGACCCAAGGTGCGCTACCTCGGGTCCGAGGTTCCCGAGGAGAACCTGATCTGGCAGGACCCGGTTCCTGCTCCAGACGCGCAACTGATCACCGACGCAGACGCGGCCACCCTGAAGGGCATGATCAACGCCTCTGGCCTGACCGCTGCCGACCTTGTGCAGACGGCCTGGGCGTCGGCTTCCACGTTCCGCGGAACCGACAAGCGCGGCGGCGCGAACGGCGCTCGCATTCGACTCGAACCGCAAAACCAGTGGGCCGTGAACAACCCGGACCACCTCGCCCAGGTGCTCAGCACCTTGGAAGGTGTCCAGGCGGAATTCAACGCGGCTGGTGGCGCGAAGGTCTCCATGGCAGACCTCATCGTGCTCGGCGGTGCCGCCGGTATCGAGAGCGCGGCGGCAGCGGCCGGTCACACGGTCACGGTGCCGTTCACTCCCGGACGCACCGATGCGACCCAGGAGATGACGGACGTCGAGTCCTTCGCAGCTCTGGAGCCGGCCGCCGATGGCATGCGCAACTACGTGGCCAAGGGTCAGGTTCGGCCCACAGAGCAGTTGATGGTCGACAAAGCCAACTTGCTCGGCTTGTCTGCCCCGGAGATGTCGGTGCTGGTGGCCGGGATGCGCGTTATCGGCACCAATGCTGATGGCTCAGACGTCGGGGTCTTGACCGAACGCAAGGGTCAACTGACGAACGACTACTTCGTCAACATGCTGGACATGGGCACCGTGTGGGAGCCCACGGATGACACCGAGACCCTGTTCGAGGGTAAGGATCGGTC
>RGQW01000182.1 GCA_010029945.1 Actinomycetota bacterium
CTGGGAGAAGACCGGGTTCGCGACCCGGGCGACGTACGTTCTCGACCGGGACGGAGTCATCCGGTGGTCGGTGGTCAACGGTCCGGGTGAGGCGCGGAACCCCGATGACTACGCGAGCGCCCTGGCGGCGCTGGACTGATCCGGCCCCGATGAGCGGGCTCGTGATCTCAAGATGCGCGATCACCGAAATAGCGGTGGACTTAAGTCACTGCGGGTGCGGGGGGCCCGAGACCCACGCACCCGCAGTACCCTCACACACCTTGCGCGAACCCCGCTTCTGTCGCGTGTCTTTCGTACGTTCCTCTTTGAGGACCGACCTACCGGGGTAGGTGACCGGCTTCCTCTTCGTCCACCTTCGCCTGATTGATCTGCTCCATGTGCGACACGATGCCGCCGATAAGTGCGATCTGTGCGGTTCGTTCGGCCTCCCGCACCGCTTGATGAGCGGCGGTCTTGCCGATGGTCCGTGTCGGGTCGTCGGTGGCCAGGTTCGCAGCGGTCGCCGCGATCAGGTCTGCCAGCGGCGACAGCGCAGCCGGGGGAAGGGCCCCGGAACCGTCGGTGTTGCTCGTCGATGCGCGACGTAGATCCGATGCCAACGACAACGCGCGGGTGGACATGATCTGGCACGCATCGACTTCGGCTTGGACGGCGTGCAAGTCTGAGGTGGTTACGCGAATGCTCCACCGGCGATTCATCTTGAGGTCTTCCAGGCCGGCGGCGAGACCGAGAACCTGATTGCGCAAATCGACGGCTTCGTCGAACCAGGCCCGCACCGTTTCCGGACCGGGATCGGTGCGTAGTTCGACGGCGATGCGTTCCAACAGTTGCCCGAGGCGCTCTTGCACCTCGTCGGCCTTGTCTTCCAAATTGCGAGTGGCCTTCGTCGGAGACGCGAGGTAGCTGGCGAGGACCGCGAAGACGGCGCCGATCACGATGCCCGCGAATCGTTCGACGGCGAGTTCGGTCGTCAGGTTCGTCCCGATGACCAAGATCACCGTGACGGCAAGAGCGGCTGCCACCAGTGGCGATTCGTCAGGACTCGCGACGTGCAAGAGTCGTGCGACGACGAAACACAAGGCGACCAACAAGATGATGGTCACCGCCCCGCTCCCGACAACGGACACGATTCCCAACGCGACGGCGGCACCGACGAGGGCTCCGATGACCTGGATGAACGCACCCTTGGTTGCCTGATGGAAGCTCGCCTGGGTAGCGATCACCGCGGTGATCGCCGCCGGAACAGCGCTGGCGAAGGGAAGTGCCTGCGCCACGACGTACGCCAGGAAAGCAGCGAGCGAGGTGGCCACCGCGATCCGGGTATACGAGCGATCGATCCGTGCCGCGCGCTTGCGTAGTCGTTCGCCTCTCACAAAGAAAGTATGGACCCGGAGGGGTCATTCCCCGTCATCGTCTCCGCCTCGTCGGGGTCGTGGGTGACGTGCACGGCGGGAATGCCGGTGCGGCGAACCAGGGCGAGGACGTCGGCGGCCAGGCGTGATCGCAGTGGCGCGTCCAAGGCACTGAACGGTTCGTCGAGACATAAAACAGCCGGGTCGGCGGCGAGCGCTCGGGCGAGGGACACCCGTTGCGCCTGGCCACCGCTGAGTTGATCGACGTTCCGGTCGCCGAGGCCCGCGAGATCCACCCAACTCAACAGTTCCTCTGCTGTGCCCCGGGCGTCACTGGCCGATGCGCCGGAACGACGCGGACCGTACGCGACGTTGTCGCGCACCGTCATCGTCGGGAACAACAGCGGTTCTTGAAACACCATGGCCACTTTGCGGGTGTGTGTGGGCATCTGGGTGACATCGACCCCGTCGATGAGAACGCGACCCGAGTGAGCGGGGATCACGCCTGCGATCGTGGACAGCAGCGTTGACTTTCCGCAGCCACTCGGCCCGACGACGGCGAGCACGCTCCCGGGCGGCACCGTGAAGGTCAGGGGCTCTCCCAGCGCGGATTCGTATCCGATGGTCAGGTTCTCGCACGTCAGCGTATGGCCGTTCATGATCGTCGACCTCCGCGGTCGACGGCCGCGACCAGCGTGGTGGTCATGACGACGAGAACGACCGCCATAGCGGCCGCCACCCCGAAGGACGCTTCACCGGGACGACCGAGAAGTCGCGCGATCACGAGGGGAACCGTAGGGCCGTCGGCTCGAGCGAGAAAAGAGGCAGCCCCGAACTCTCCGAGAGACACCGCGCAGGCAAGGCCCCCGGCCGCGATCATCACTGTCCGCAGGGTTGGCCCGTAGCCGGTCCACCACGCTCGTGACGGCCGGGCGCCGAGGGTGGCGGCGACGGTCACGAGGCGGGAATCGGTGGAACGCAGGGTGGGGGTGGCGACCGCGACGACGAGCGGAACGGCGATCAACGCGTGGGCGATCGGGATCAACAGTCCGGTGGCGCGCAGATCCACCGGGGGACGCCCGTACGCCAGCATCGTGCCTAGGCCCAGCGTCGCCGCCGATATCCCCAGCGGCAGAACTGTCGCGAGCGCGAAGGCCCGTCCGAGTCGATGCGCCAGCACACTCATCGCGGCGAGGCCACCGATAGCTGCTGCGACGATCCCGGTGACGAGGGCGAACGACAGGGACCGCGCCATGGCGCTCAGCGGCGATCCGATCCGAGTGCTCCCCGCATCAATCGTCTCGAAACCGGCGAAGATCGCCCACCAACTCATCGTGAAGCCGGACGACGATCGCACCGACGACCACACCAGTGAGGACACCGGGGCGAGAACGATGACGACGGTCGCCGCGACAACGATGCCGACGGCCCATCGACTCGATCCGAGTGGACGTCGCAGACGGAAGGTGCGCAGCGCACCCCCGGACATCGCGTTGCGCGTTCGCGCGGCCCACCACAACACCGAGCCAACGACGATCGCCTGGATAGCGGCGCTGACCGCGGCGGCTTGAAAATCCAAAAGGATGGAGGTCTGTCGAAGCACCAGTGACTCCAAGGTGCGGGTGGTGGAGTCTCCGAGCAGCAGCACGATGCCCAGCGAGGTGAAAGAAAAGACGAACACGATCGCCGCGGCCGATGCGATGGCTGGGCCGAGGGCGGGCAGTGTCACGGTGCGAAACGCTGTCCACCGTGATGCGCCCAGAGTTCTCGCGGCGATATCGAGTCGAGGATCGATGGTGGACCAGCGGGCACCCACGATCCGCACCAC
>RGQW01000183.1 GCA_010029945.1 Actinomycetota bacterium
GAGACTGCCCGGGCCAGAACTGCTCATCCTCGGGCTCAGTGATCAGGATCGGGCAGGTGATCTGACCGGCCACGTCGGCGAGATCCCATTTCTCAAGCTCGTGCATGATGGCTGCCATGGAGTCAGAGCCGTACGGCTCCTTGCGCTTCGCCAACGTCGTCTGGGCCACGGGGTCGTTCTCGACTCCCTGCGCGAAGTAGGAATCGAAGTCAGCGTCGTCGCCAGACTCCAGCAACTGAATCATCACCGGCGGCAGGTGCGAGCGCCACGACGTGTCCACCCGGACCACGCCTGGGTCCGCAACGGCGGCGGCAATCCGCTTCTCGAAAGCGACTGCCCGGGGCACCCAATAGCCGCCTTGGCTGTTGCCGGACAGAACGATGCGCTCCGGATCCACGTCGTGACGGGCCACCAGGAAGTCCACGACCGGCGTGATGACCTTCTCCCAGTCGTACCGGAAGAACATCCCCTGCTCATACAGGGCGTAACCCTGACCAGGACCATCAAAGGTAATGGCGTTCCAGCCTCGGGCGACTGCATCGACGGCACCCATGAACAGCATGTCGCTCACTGGACCGTCCGACCCGTTGTTCAAGATGATCGTGGGTCGCGGCCCCTCACCTCCGGACCAGAAGTAACCATGCAGGTGAGTGCCTTCGTAGGGGATCTCGACGTGACTTACCGGCGTGGGCCAGAGTTTCATCGCGCGGTCGAAGTCCCGACGGTGACTCCGCCACGTATGCAGAGATCGCGACGGATCGTTGGTAGCCAGAACGTAGAAGAAGGCTGTGGCGGCATAGTTGGCCGCCCTTAAGAATGCATCGCGAGCACTGACCAGGTCACCGCGGGACTCGCAGTCCTCAGCGATGCGACGAACACGGGTAGCCGTAGCCATCCACTCCTCGAACCAGGATTCACCGTCGCCGTCGGTAATGCGATCGGCCGTCGCGTAGACCTCGCCGACCTCCGACAGTCGGTAGGCAGCACTCCCCAGGGCAATCAGTGCCAGGAACTCGAAGCCCTCGTCTGTGAAGAATCGGTGGCTCATCATGCCCCCACGTTAGGCTCAGCGAGACGTTATCGGGGCGTAGTCGCGCAGGACCTCTCCCACATACACCTGTCGAGGCCGGCCGATCTTGGTCGTCGGATCTTCGATCATCTCGCGCCACTGCGCGATCCATCCAGGAAGTCGGCCAAGCGCGAACAAGACGGTGAACATGCGGGTCGGGAAACCCATCGCCTTGTAGATCAATCCCGTATAGAAGTCGACATTCGGGTAGAGCTTCCGCTCGATGAAGAACTCGTCTGCAAGCGCGACCTCTTCGAGCCGGAGTGCGATGTCGAGAAGCGGGTCGTCCACATTCATCTGCTCGAAGACCTCGTATGCCGTCTTCTTCACCACGGCCGCGCGTGGGTCGTAGTTCTTATAGACGCGGTGACCGAAGCCCATCAACTTGATTCCGGCTTCCCGATCTTTCACGGCGCGGATGAAGCGATTGACGCCTCCGCCGGAGGCGTGAATGTTCTCGAGCATCTCCAGCACAGCCTGGTTGGCTCCTCCGTGCAGTGGACCGAAGAGAGCATTCACACCGGCCGAGACGGATGCGAAGAGATTGGCGTGCGATGACCCGACGAGTCGCACCGTCGACGTCGAGCAGTTCTGCTCGTGGTCAGCATGCAAAATGAGCAATTGATCGAGTGCGCGAGAAATGATGGGGTTCGCTTCGTATTGTTCCGCCGGCACACCGAAAGTCATGCGCAGGAAGTTGTCCTCGAAGCTGTAGGAGTTGTCCGGATACAAGAACGGTTGACCCACGGACTTCTTGTAGGCGTATGCCGCGATGGTCGGCAATTTCGCCATCAAGCGAATGGTCGAGATGTGAACCTGCTCGGCATCGAACGGATCCAATGAATCCTGGTAGAAGGTAGACAGTGCCGATACCGCAGACGACAACACGGCCATCGGATGCGCGTCACGGGGGAAACCGTCGAAGAATCGCCGAAGGTCCTCATGCAGCATCGTGTGCTTGGTTATGGAGTCGGAGAACTCCGCCAACTGGGCCGCTGTCGGTAGTTCGCCGTAGATCAGCAGGTACGACGTCTCCAGGAAGTTCGACTCCTCGGCGAGCTGCTCGATCGGGTAACCCCGGTAGCGAAGGATGCCGGCTTCTCCGTCGATGAAGGTGATGGATGACGAGCAGGACGCCGTATTGACGAAGCCGTGATCCAAGGTGACGTGGTCGGTTTCCCGCAATAGGGCCGAGATGTCGAGGCCGGATTCCCCGACGGTCGACGGTACGACCGGAAGCGGCACCTCTCCGTTGGGGTGCTGAACCGAATAATCAGACACGCAAACCTCCTGCGGACAGGCTACCCACGCGCGCCACCGGCTCACAGCGGGGTGGCATAGACACTTCTGTGATCCGCCTCACGACGGCAACTCATCAACCGACGAGTCGAGACACCGCGGCATTCACCCGCTCATCGGTCACCGTGAGAGCGATTCGAACATGGTCGTTGTCACCGTAGAACTCACCGGGAGTGACCAAGATCCCCCGTTCGGCGAACCAGCGTGTGGTCTCCCACGAGTCACGACCCGACGTCGCCCACAAATACAACCCCGCAACACTGTGGTCGATCGAGAAGCCCGCAGATTCCAACGCGTGCCGCAGATCATCTCGTCGCCTCCGGTAGCGATCCCGCTGGACGTGCACATGTTCGTCATCGTTGTAGGCGGCAATAGCAGCTCGCTGAATCGGCCCCGGAACCATCATCCCGAGGTGTTTGCGAACCGACAGCAGGTCGTCGATGATGCGGCGGTCTCCAGCCACGAATCCGAAGCGGTAACCCGCCATCGACGAACGCTTAGACAGCGAATGCACGGCAAGCACATGGGAGAGGTCGCCGCCATTGACGCGTGGATCGAGCACGGAGACCGGCTCTTGCTCCCACCCCAGTTCGAGATAGCACTCGTCACTCACCACGACGATGTCTCGCTCCCGTGCCCACGAGACGATCTGTGAGAGTCGCTCCACCGAGAGCACCGCACCGGTTGGGTTGCCGGGGCTGTTCAACCACACCATCGATGCGTCATCGACGCTCTCGACGTCATCGGTGGCCACCACGCGCGCGCCGGCGACCGTGGCGCCGACGGCGTACGTCGGGTATGCCACCTCCGG
>RGQW01000184.1 GCA_010029945.1 Actinomycetota bacterium
ATCCAGGTGTCCGTCCCCGGCTCCTCGCTCTCGAAGATGCATGTGGTGGTGCTCCGGAAGGTGGCGCCGGTACCCGTGAGATCGAGATCAACCGAGTACGAGTGAACAAAGAGGGATTGGCTGCGGGCGTTGGCTTCCGCACGGGTGATGTTCTCGTTTCGAGGCGCAGACGTCATAGAGCGATCTTTGCACCTGACGCGCGTTGGTGCTTTTCGTGCTCGGGCCTTCCGTGCTCGCTGCCGCCCGTACCTGGTGCTTGCCGTGCCCGGTGCCGGTGGCGGAGTGCCCGCATGGTCGGTCTAGGGAATACTCCCCTTCATGGCTGCAGGGTTGATGGATTCGCCATGGCGCGGATTCGCCAGCGACAACTACGCGGGTGTGCACCCGGAGGTGCTCGAAGCCCTCGCCGCGGTCAACGTCGGCCACCAATCGGCATACGGCGATGATGTCGTGACCGACCAGGCACGGAGCCTGGTGCGGGAACTCTTTGGTGCCGGTGCGGAGTTCTTCCCCGTGTTCAACGGAACGGGCGCCAACGTTGTCGCACTGCAATCGGTCAACCAGCGTTGGCAATCGGTCATCTGCGCGGCCAGTGCGCACATTCACGTCGATGAGGGTGGAGCACCCGAGTCGATGGCGGGCATGAAGCTGTGGACGGTGCCCACCGCCGACGGGAAGCTTCGCTCCGACGATGTCCAGGGTCAATGTTTCGACATGGAGTTCGTTCACCGTGCCCAACCCGGCGCAGTCAGCATCACCCAGTCCAGCGAGATGGGAACCGTGTATTCGCCGGAGGAGGTCTCGGCTCTTGCGGAGGTAGCTCACGCGAACAACCTGGCGCTCCACATGGATGGTGCCCGCCTGTCGAACGCCGCCGCATCCCTGGACGTGCCGGTGCGGGCCTTCACGGTCGATGCCGGAGTGGACCTCGTCTCCTTCGGGTTGACGAAGAACGGCGCGATGGCGGCCGAGTCCGTCATCGTGTTGAACGGCGATCGGGTGCAGGGCGTTGACTTCCTACGCAAGACCTCCATGCAATTGGCCAGCAAGATGCGCTTTCTCAGCGCCCAATTCGTGGCGATGTTGACTGATGACTTGTGGTTGCGTAGTGCCGGTCACGCGAACGCGATGGCCTCCCGCCTTCGCGATGGTGTTGCCGACCTTTCGGGCGTGACCATCACTCAATCTGTGGATGCCAATGCTGTGTTCGTCCTGCTGCCCGAGCAGGTTGCCTCGCGTTTGCAGGAGCGCTTCCACTTCTACACCTGGGATCAATCAACCGGTGAAGTTCGGTGGATGTGCGCGTGGGATACGACCGAAAGTGACGTGGACGACTTCATTGCGGCCGTGCGGGGGGAAATAGCCTCCAGTGCCTGAGGGCCACGTCGTTCACAGCCAGGCTCGTCGTCTGCGCACGCGCTTCCGAGGGTCACCGGTTCGGGTCGATAGCCCCCAGGGTCGTTTCGCCGCTGACGCTCGTCGGATTGATGGGCGAGTGGTGGACTCAGTGGAGGCGCACGGCAAGCACTTGTTTATTCGTTTCGGTGATCTGTGGGTGCACGTGCACCTCGGGTTGTTCGGCAAGTGGCGTATCTCCCGTGGCGAGGCCCCGGATGTCCGCGGCCAGATTCGGCTCCGCCTGCGCAGTGACTCCGGTTATGCGGAACTGCGCGGCCCCACCGTGTGTGAACTTCTCGATGACGAATCCAAGAAGGCAGCTGTCGCCCGCATCGGTCCTGATCCAATCAAGAAGTCGGATCCGACCCCGGCGTGGAACCGTGTGGAGCGCAGCAAAATGGCCATCGGTGCACTGTTGATGGATCAGAAGGTCTTCGCCGGGGTGGGAAACATCTACCGGGCCGAAGTGCTTTTTCGGCACAACATCTCGCCCTACCGTCCGGGCAAGGACCTCAGCAGAAACGAATTCGATGCGGTGTGGGACGACCTGGTGGTGCTGATGACGCAGGGCACCAAGCGTGGGCGCATCGATACCGTCCGACCCGAGCATCTCCCGGAAATCATGGGCCGCAAGCCGCGAAAGGACCGCCACGGCGGCGAGGTCTACGTCTACCGGCGAGCCGGTGACGCGTGTTACCTATGCGAGGCCGAGATCGAGATGGACGAGATTCAGGCGCGCAAGGTCTACTGGTGTCCGGTCTGTCAGCCGGAGTAGTTCGCTGATCGGGTAGCAGCGGCGGGTCCTTTTTCAGTAACCTGAAAGGAGCCACAACGCGCACCAAGCGTGACCGCAATCCCGAAGACCGAGGTGCAGGTGATCGCGATACTCCCCATCTCTTTCGACCAACATCGGTCACGGAAACTCTCACCGATCCTCGCCGCCCTCAGCGCTGTCGCGTTGTTCGTCACCACGTTGACCAGTCCCGCGAACGCGTCGAATCACCTGCAGAGCACGCCGGCGTCGATTCCAGCGCTGTCGTCCCCGATCCAGAACGTCACCCCACCCGCGCAGCGTCTGCTCATGGCGTTCCACGGATGCGTGGAAGGTGCCACGGATTGCAACAACCCCGTCAACCACCGGGTCTACCTCGCGCAAAGTGATGACGGAGCCCAGTGGTCATTGGTGCCTGGTTGGACACCGTTGCGAGGGTCAGTGCCCGACGTTTTCCGGCGCGGCGACACCGCCTACGTCATCTCGACCGGTGGTGTGGCGCGGGTGAATATGACGACCGGGAGTGTGACCGTCGAGGAAGTATCTGTGCGTGGCGGAGATTTGTTCGTTGACCCTTCGCTCGCCCAACTGCCGGATGGGCGGTTGGTCATGTTCTACCTTCCAGGGATCATCGGCCAAGATCCGGCGAGGTGCGCACCCGGGGAAAGTTCGTGTGTGAAGTTCATCAAATCGGCAGTGGAAGTTCCTGGCTCCCAGGGAACCGAATTCATTCCGGATCCCGGCGTACGCGTGCAAGAGGCGATCACTCAGGGCAGCTTCAGTGACCCAGACGTCTTCTTCAACGGTTCGACTTGGGTCTTGTACGTATCGAAGGGTCCGTCCATCGACGCGTACACCTCCTCGGAATTGCTTGGCAGCTATGCGCCGAGTGGGCCAGTGTCCGCAGGTGACGGGGGAGTTGGGTCGGGTATCGAAGCCAGCCCCGGTCAGGTGCAAACGTTCGTGCACTCATCCCGAAT
>RGQW01000185.1 GCA_010029945.1 Actinomycetota bacterium
AGAGGACCTCGATGGAGGTCACGCCGTCAACGCCGCCTGGGTGGAACTGGCGATTTCTGCGGTAATCGCCTCCACGAACGAGTCGAGGGGAACGTCACGTTCGACATCTCCACCACGCGGATTCACGCCGACGGTGTTCGCTGCGACGTCGTCATCGCCGATCACCAGCACGTAGGGAAGCTTCTCCAGCTTGGCTGCACGAATTCGCTTACCCAGGGCATCGGTTGCGTCGACTGCGTCGACACGCACACCGGCACTACGCAGGCGATCGGCAACCGCGCGCGCGTGCTCCTCATGGGCACTCGCAACGGGGAGAACGCGCACCTGTACCGGTGCAAGCCATGTCGGTAGCGCCCCCGCATAGTGCTCGAGTAGAACGCCGAAGAAGCGTTCGATCGATCCGAACAATGCGCGGTGGAGCATGATCGGGCGGTGGCGAGCGTTGTCGGCTCCCACGTACTCGAGATCGAACCGTTCTGGATTGTTGAAATCTGCCTGGATGGTCGACAGCTGCCAGGACCGCCCAATGGCATCGCGGACGTCGATGTCGATCTTGGGACCGTAGAAGGCTGCATCGCCTTCCTTGATGCCGTACGTGACGCCATGCCGATCTAGGGCTGAGCGAAGCGCACTGGTGGCTTCTTCCCAGATCTCATCGGATCCCACGTACTTGGCAGGGTCTTTGGTGGACAGATTGAACGTGAACTCATCGAATCCGAAGGCGCGCAAAACCGACAACACAAAATCCAACAGTGACGCAACCTCGTCGGCCAGCTGCTCAGGTGTGCAGAAGATATGGCTGTCGTCCTGGGTGAAACCGCGGATGCGCATCAACCCATGCAGCGTGCCGGCGCGTTCGTATCGGTACACATTGCCCAATTCGAACAGTCGCAGTGGAAGCTCGCGATAGCTGCGTTGCCGTGACCGATAGACCAAGCAGTGCATTGGGCAGTTCATCGGCTTCATGTAGTACGTACCGTTGTCCATTTCCATCGGCGGGTACATACCGTCGCGGTAGTAATCGAGATGGCCCGATGTCTCAAAGAGCCGTCCATTTGCGAGATGCGGGGTGTAGACAAACTGATACCCACCGTCTATGTGGCGACGCCGGCTGTAGTCCTCCATGATTGAACGAACGACAGCCCCACGGGGATGCCACACCGCGAGCCCGCCGCCGATCTCGGACGGGAAGCTCAACAGATCCAGTTCGGTCGCAAGGCGTCGGTGGTCGCGCTTCGCGGCCTCTTCGAGTTGATGCAGGTGTTGCTGGAGCGCCTCGGCCGACTCCCATGCGGTGCCGTAGATGCGCTGCAGCATGCGTCGAGACTCATCGCCACGCCAATAGGCCCCAGAGGTTCGCTGGAGCGTGAAATGGCCCAGTCGTCCCGTGGAAGGAACATGAGGCCCCACACACATATCGATGAACTGCTCGCTGTTCCGGTACGCACTGATGATGTCGGGGTTCGATACCTCACCGGCGTCGAGGCCATCAGCATCGGCCGATCGCACTCGTTCGATGATCTCACATTTATACGGTTGATCTGCGAACACCTCCAGGGCGGCATCGGCGCCCATTTCAATGCGCTCGAACGGCTGATCGGCCGCCACAATCCTCGCCATCTCGTCCGAGATTCGTGCCAGATCGTCGTCGGTGAACGTTGCGCCGCCCGGAAGGTCGAAGTCGTAGTAGAAGCCATTCTCGATCGCGGGACCGATCGAGAATTTCGCGCCGGGGAAGAGTCGTGTGACCGCTTGCGCCAGGACGTGTGCCGTTGAGTGTCGCAACACATGGCGACCGTCATCAGACGCCGGCGTGACGATACTCACTTCGGCATCGGCCTCAATAGGCACGTTCAGATCTCGTGGCTCGCCGTTGACCACTGCCGCAATCGCGTCGCGCCCAAGGCGACGTCCAATCTGGCCGGCAAGTTCGCCAGCGGTTGTTCCCTGAGGGACCTCGCGCGTGGAGCCATCGGGCAGGGTGACCGTGATCGGAGCCGCATTCATGAAGCCATGAGTGTACGAGTCGCACCTCGCACCAGCACCGCTGTTCATCGGGTCGACGGATCGAGTACCGACCATGAGATGGGTCAGTCGAGCCGAACCCCAAGGAGATGGGCCGCCGGTGTGACGTCAACGTCACTCGCAGCAGCGTCAATGGCTCTCACCGCACCGACGGTGTCGAGATCGTTGTCGAGACACTGCCGAACCTGCGACATGAGATCCTCTCCGTACCGGTTCGTGGTGCTCCGGCGCCACGCGAGCAACCGATCGGCATTCGCGTCCAATCGGGTGGCATCCCAGCCCCACTCCTCGCGATAGTGGTGCTCCAAAATGACAAGGCGGATGACCATCGGATCCCACTCGGCACGCAACTGACCGATGAACACGAGATTCCCGAGGCTCTTCGACATCTTCTCACCGTCGCATGAGACCAAAGCGGTGTGCATCCAATGTCGCACGAACGGAGCGGTTCCGACCGCTTCGGATTGCGCTCGCTCGCACTCGTGATGCGGGAAGATGAGATCTGCTCCTCCACCATGTAGATCAATCGTCCCGCCGAGTTCGCGCTGTGCGAGAGCCGAGCATTCAATATGCCAACCCGGCTTGCCGGGCCCCCACGGGCTGTCCCACGCAGGTTCGTCCGACAGCGACGGTTGCCAGAGAACAAAATCGAGGGGATCCCGTTTGTTCGGGTCATCGACAGCTCCACCTCGCTGCGACGCGAGTTCCAACATTGTTTCCCGGTCATATCCGCTGACAGCTCCAAAGTCGACGCATGTCGCTACCTCGAAATACACGGATCCACCCGCTGCGTAGGCGTGACCGGCTCGCACGGCATCGTCAACGAACCGTCGAATATCGCTGATGGCTGATGACGCGCGCGGAGAGGACGCCATTGGTAACGCGTTCAGGGCCGACATGTCGGCCTCGAAGCGCGCCTCCTCCCCTGCCGCCAGATCAAGGTAATGCACGCCGAGTTCGCGTGCTTTGGCAAAGAGTGGATCGTCAACATCGGTGACGTTGCGAACGCAACGCACGCTATGACCCCGATCGATGAGTCGTCTCTGTACGACGTCGTAGGCGAGGAAGGTGGCCGCGTGTCCGAGATGGGTGGCG